>NZ_JBGNYC010000013.1:0-100187 GCF_051844275.1 Cellulosimicrobium sp. CpK407 | reverse complement strand
CCGGGGGCCAGGACGTTGCGGGTGGTGCCGGGGACGTAGGTGAATCCGTCGGGGATCTGGGTGGTCAGGGACGTGCCCGTCACCGGGGTGTCCTTGGTGGTGTCGTAGAACAGGCGGGCCAGGACCTGCTGGCCACGCTGGGCGGTGACGGTGTCGGACCAGGTGGTCCCGCCGTCGACGGAGTAGAGCAGGTTGGACTGGGTCTGGTCACCGGTCGCAGGCGCGGCGATGGCCATGGCGGACCCGGAGAGCGCGAGCCCTCCACACAGACCGGCGATCACGGCAGCGCGTGCCGTCCTTCGCAGTGTGGTTCTCATCGAGTTCTCTTCCTGTCAGGCCGGGAGCACCTCGCCCCCGACGCCGTGCAACCACCGTCGGAGACGGAGGTCACACCAACAGACGGGAGACCGACCCGCCGGTGACGGGGTGAGGCAGCAGGTGAGGCAGCGCGCTACGCGTCTCCGTCTCCCTGCTCTGCCGTCACCGCGTCGATCTCCGCCGCCACCCACGGCGCGATCCACGCCAGGCCGGCGCGCGTGAAGTGCACCGTGTCCAAGTACACGGCGTCGCCCTCGGGCGTCTCCTGGATGCAGGCATCATCACGACACACCTGCTCGTCGAGCTCGAGCACGTGGACGTCGGCATGGTCCTCGGCGAAAGCACGGAGCTGGGCCGTGTGGCACTCCGCCCACGCCGGCGTCACGACGTTGGTGTGCCGGCGGGACGAGGTGAAGAGCACCTGGCGACCGTCGCGCCCGGAGGTGAGGACCTCGTGCGCCACCTCCAGCTGGCGGTCGTAGTGCGCGGCGTACTCCGCCGAGCACGCGTCCATCCACCGTCCGTCCAACTGCATGCGGGTCGCGTCCCAACCCAGGGTGACGACGACGACGTCGGGGTCGTGCTCGTCGACGGCCGCGGCCCACCGCGGCTCCCACGGGTTGCAGCCCGCTCCGGGATCCTGGTCCACGTCGCTCTCCGCCGACCGGCTCGTGTCCTGACCGAAGATGCCGCACCCGTCGAACGCGGCGTCCGTCACCGTGAACTGCCCGGGCGCGTACAGCACGAGCGCGTCCGCGACGTCGTGCCCGAGCGAGTCGCCCACGACAAGAACCCGGCGCGCGCCCTCGCCCTGCGTCGAGTCCACCAGTCTCGGCACCACCGCCACTCCACCGACCACCACCACGGCCAGAGCCGTGAACACCGTGACCCCCGCCCGGCTCCACCGGCGCAGACGGGCAGGCTCGCCGATGATGTGGTGGAGGAACGCCGCGAGCACGATCGACAACGGGAGCCCGACGATCAGCAGCACGGTCGGCCGTGGGTCGGGCAGACTCTTCGAGAGCGCCCAGAGCACGGGGACGTGGACGAGGTACAACGAATAGGAGAACTTCCCGATGCCGACGAGCGGCGCCGCCCCGAGCGCACGCGCGACCACGGTGTCCTCGCGCGTGAGGGACAGGACGAGCAGACCCACCAGGAGCGCGACGACCGTCAGCCCACCCGACGCGTAGAGCCACGGCTCCCGATAGCTCGGTGTAAGGACCGAGACGACGACGAGGGCCGTGAGCAGCACCGCGGAGAGCAGACCCCCACACCAAGATGGGATCCGCCGGCGACGGGTCCGGGCACCGGCCCCGCGCCGCGCACCATCGGCGACGAGCGCCGCCACCACGGCACCGACGGCGAGCGCTGACCCGTGCGTGTGCGTGCCGAGATAGAGGGCGTCGGCGTTCGTCCCGTCGTACAGGAGCGCGGCGGCGACGCCCGTGACCACCGCGAGGGCTCCGGCGAGCGTCCCGACGACGACGGGAACCCGACGCCGCGCGGGGACCAGTAGCAGGATCAGCACGAGGAGCGGGGGCCATACGAGGTAGAACTGCTCGGTGATCGACAGGGACCACATGTGCGCGAGGGGCCCGGGCACGCCTCCGGTCGCGTCCCAGTAGGCGTCACCGCGCGCGATCTGCTCCCAGTTGGCGACGTAGAGCAGCGAGGCGAGCCCTTGCCGCGCGAACACGTCTGCGTCCGTCGCGCGCCCGAGCTGGGCGACGGCGAGGGCCGACGCCCCGAGGACGACGAGCAGCGGCACGATGAGCCGCTTCGCGCGCCTGCGGTAGAAGGCACCAAGACCGATCCGGCCGCGCCGCGACCGCTCGCGCAGGAGCGTCAGCGTGATGAGGAACCCGGAGAGCACCATGAACACGTCGACGCCGAACAGCCCGGCCTCGTACAGCCCGGTGTGGTAGACGACGACGGAGAGCACCGCGACGCCACGCAGCCCGTCGATGGCGCGGTAGTACGTCGACGCCAGCGGGACGTCGTCGTGATGCCCGGCACTCCTGCTCGGGACGACGTCGACCTCACCCGCAGGAGCGCCGACCATGCCTCGGGTGACCGTCACCGGCGCGCGCCGTCCGAGCTGCGCCGTGCCGGGCTCTCCCGCAGTGCCGTGCTCGCCCCCGAGAGTGCGGTCGCGCCGCGCGACGCCGCCCAGCGCAAGCCCGCGACGACAGGGGACGGACCGCTCGGGCGGGACGCCACCAGCAGCACCACCGCTAGCAGCCCGCTCAGGGCAGCGGGCACCACCGCCCGGTCGGGTGCGACGCCGACGCCGAACGCGACCGTGGCCGTTCCGAGCATGGACCCGGCGAGCAGGACGAGGGATGCCCGTGCGGCGCTCCGCGTCGACGCGACGGTGTTCGTGGACCGTGCGCGCCGGAACGCCGCCAGCGCGACGAGCGCCCAGCCGGCACCGAGGACGATGAGCCCTCCGCCCGCGAACCATCCCGTGACCGACGAGACCACCACGACGCGGTTATCCTGGGCCTTCGGCGGCATCTGCGAATCGACGGGGTAGGAACCGAGACCTGCCGGTCGAGGAGTGAGGTAGTCGCGCGCGGCGTCGTCTAGCGCGCTGACGGCCCGTCCGGGATGGGCGAGGAGGAAGGACCACACGGTCGACGGCCTGAGCACGCCGGCGTTGGCCTCTCGCTCGTCGCTGCTCTCGAACGTCGTGGGCGACGTCGTCGCGAGGTCCACCGCGCCGGGCGTCAGCCCGGTGGAACGCAGCTCCGCGGACGCCGCCTCCGGATCGAGCAGACCGCGCTGCGTCAGCATCGCCCAGGTCTCCGCGACCCGTGCCCGCTCCGACTCTCCGGCGACGGTCCAGACGGCCGGTGCGACCAGTGCGAGGACGGCGGCCACGGCCACCCCGTGGTGCGCGAGGCGCGCCGCCCACCGTCGACGGTCAATGCGGCTCCCGCGTCGCCACCAGACGATCGCCACGTAGATGGCCACCGGCACCGCCAGCACCGCGGTCGTCGACCGCGCTCCGGCGACCAGGGCTGACCCGAGCACGGCGACCACCAGCCCGACCCACGCCCGCGGACCCCGGGAGTCCACCAGGACGAGCCCGGCGGCGAGCAGGAGCACGCCCAGCACCGCCGTCGACTCGGCGTAGAGCGACCCCGCGAACCCGACGAACGCCGCGTCAGCCACTACGAGCAGCAGACCCGTTGCGACGACCACCTGGCGGCGCACCGAGCCGCCGATCACGAGCAGGACGAGGGCGACGAGAAGGCCGCAGAGCGCCGCGTAGAGCAGCGAGACGACCCGCAGGTCGACGACGTCCTGGCCGAGGAGCCCGATCATCCACCGCAGCGCTCCCGCGAGCCACGTCACGCTGCTCGCGTGCGCGGGGCACCCCTCGCTCCCGGTGGCCGCATCGCCGACGGACCAGCGCAGGATCGCGAAGTCGAAGAAGCGGGGGCCGCCCGCCGTATCTGCCGTGAGCCCGGTCTGGCAGGCGTACCGGACGGCGCCACCGTCGTCGGCAAGCCCGATCGGGCCCGGCACGAGCGCGCGGACCGCGACGAGCAGCGCCACGATCCCTCCGAGGAGGACCGCGAGCCCCCGGGGGCGGTCGGACTCGACGCCGGGATCGGTGCGGACGTGCCGCCGTGAGCTCTCTGTGGTCGGGTCGGTGCTGCGCGCCTCGTCAGGCTCGATGAGGCTCCAGGTCGTCGTCATGCCCCGACTGACGGAGCGCCCGGCCGGACGTGACGGGCGGTCCTGCTCGGGCATGCCAGGCGTTCAGCCAGCGGTCGCGACGACGGGCTGAGGGCTCGGCCCGTCGACGGCGGCTGCACCTTCGCGCACGCGGGCGGTCTTGTCCCAGGACGTCTCGCCACGCAGGATGCGGGCCAGTGCCTTCCAGACGCACGCGAACGACAGGTAGTTCATGAGGATGAACGAGTTGCCCATGAGCAGGCTCTTGAGCACTCCCCACCGCTTGTCCCGCCGGTAGTACACCCATCCCGTCGCGAGAGCCGGCAGGAAGGCGAAGAGGTAGAACACCGTCGCCAGCACGAGTACCGCGACACTGTCACCGCCCGCGACGACGGCGATCTGGTCCCAGTTCAGCCCGAGCATGAGGAGGCAGTAGTGGAAGAGGATCGACCACGGGAGGTCGAGCACCCACGGGACCAGGCAGTACGACGTGAGCTCGAGCGCCTTCGCGTTGCTCAGGTCACGGGCGCGCCAGATCTCCGGGACACGTTTGATCGCCATCATGTGCCCCTGGTACCAGCGGGTCCGCTGCTTGACGAGCAGGGGGAGCTTCTCCACCGCCTGCTGGTCGACAGAGGCGTGCGGCGTGGTCTGCAGCTCCCACCCCTTCAGCGCGAGCGTGATCGCGAGATCGAGGTCCTCGGTCAGCGAGGCGGACCACGGCTTCTCGCCCGCGTCGTCCAACGCCGACAACCGTGCGAACTGCCCGTTGCCGCCGAGGCTGACGGTGCCCGTTGCTTGGCGCCCGAACTGCGTCACCGCGGCGATGCCCCAGAACTGGTAGTCCTGGTACCGGGTGAGGAAGGAACCCCGGTTGCGGATGCGCACCTGGAGCTGCACTCCCCCGACGTTCTCGTCCTCGAACAGCGGCAGGACGTGCTCGAGAGCGTGGTCCGAGAGCCGCCCGTCGGCGTCCATGACGCAGACGACGACCTTCCCGGGGTCCAGTCCCCGCGCCGCCACGTCGTCACGGACCCACGCGATCCCGTTGTTCAGCGCCTCACCTTTGCCCTTGCGCGCCTCCGGGAGCACGCGGCGCAGGACCCGGACCCGATCTCCCCCCGCCTCCTCGGCGCAGCGGGCCGTGTCGTCGTCGGAGCCGTCGTCGATGACCAGGGTGGTCGTGCCGGCCAGGAGCGTCAGCGCCGAGACGGTCTGCCCGATCACGGCGTCCTCGTTGAGGCAGGGGACGAGGAAGTAGACATCGAGGTGCTCGTGCGCCCGCGAGTCGCGCGACCCGTAGGTCGCCTGGCCCTGCACCCCGAGGCTCGCCCGCGCGCGGCGCAGCTGCACGAGTCCTGAGCCCATCAGGAGGATGAAGTAGACCATCGAGATGCTGATGACGACCCGCGCGAGGATGTCGAGCACGACCATCACGGCTGCTCACCCTGCGCCCCGCGCGTCCTGCGACCGCGCCGACCGAAGAACCCAAGCCGGAAGAAGAGCACGAGTGCGACGGTGAGTCCACCGAGCATGAGCGCCGAACCGAGCGTGTCGTGCACCCACTGGAACACCTCAGCCCCCCAGCGGACGATCGAGAGCACCATCACCTCGACACGCACGACGTTCAACAGCTCGAGGAAAACCCCCGCCCCCAGGGTCGCGAGCACAATCCTGACGACGCTCGAACGCCCTGTAGCGAGCACGAACGCCGCGATGAGCGCGAGCGGGACCAGGAAGTACAGCGCGCTGCAGTCGGGGGTGATGCGCAGCGCGAACCATGTGCCGTCGTCACCCGCGACCCGTTCGAACGCAAGGACGGGCTCGTACGTCATGACCCGCACCTCTCGCGCAAAGACGAAGCCAGTGACCTCGCCCGCGAGTCGCGCCTCGAGCTGGCGGAACGCCTGCGCATGCAGGATCACCACCACCGAACCGACGACGAGCGCCGCGGCGAGCGTCCACCGCATCACCCGGTCGAAGACACGCGAGACGCTCCCCGGCACGAGCGGTACGGTCGCCTCCGCGGCGCTCACGGGTCAGGCCTCGGCCCCAGCGACTGCCTCACGTCGGCGGCGCGAGGTCCGCAGCAGCAGCAGACCTCCCACGACGAGCGCCATGGCGAGCGCGACGTAGGCGAACGTCGTGGCACCCGTCACTGCGAGCGCACCGGCACCCGCGGTTGCCCCACTGATGCCGGTGCTGATTCCAGGGGTGTTGTACATGGACTGCCCTTCCGTAGAGCCGGGCGGGACGCCCTGCGCGGATTCGAGTCGCGACGGACGTGGAGCCCGTCGCTCGGGGGTACAGACGGGGGATCTCGGAGCCCGGTGATGGGGCATTGATGTGATGTACGTCACATAGAGTTGCTCGAGCGTCGGCGGCGTCTGTCCAGACATGGCCCGGAAGAGCTCAGCCGCGGAACCGACCCGTCCCTCGCGGGAGATCGTCGCTCCCTGGTCGTGGGGCAGCGGTCCGCGAACCTTCGCACCACCCACCCACGTGGTGCTCCGCGCCATCCGCACCGACGACTACGAGGAGCTGCGCGGCTGGGAAGCGCCGGTCGTGACGTGGAAGCCGCCGACGCCCCGGCGACAGCGCCGGACAGCACGCCTCCTCGCCGTGCTCAGCGTGTGCTGCGTCCTCGGTGGCCTGCTCGTGCTGGTCATGCTCGTCGTCTCGGCGTGGTAGAAGAGCTCGACGAGTGACACTGCTCCCGCCCGCCTGGTCCGGGCGGCTGCCCCGGACTACGTCTTGAGCAGTCTCTGCACGAGCCGTCCGAGCCCACGCGAGTCGTCCGGGAGGGCCTCGACACCGACCCGGACAGGCACCCTCAGCGAACCTGCCGTCCATCGTGCAAGCTCGTCTCGCACACGGGTCGCAACGACGTTCCGCGTGGTGTCCGGATCCTCGCAGGGGACGCGCCAGGCAACCACCAGGGCGACGCCGTCCACGTAGCAGGCGGGTGCGGGCGGAGGGAACACGCGGCGCAGAGACTCCCCGAGTGCGAGGTCGCGCTCCCACCTGTCGAGGGGGACCGACGAACCGGCCCGGCCGTCGACCACCACGACGATCGGCACGTCGCCCTCCCGGCCGTGGCGATAGGAGGCGACGACCGCGCCACAGCCGCTCAGGAAGTCGTCCACCGTCCCGAGACCGCTCAGGCTCCCGTGCGCTGCCGCCCCGCCCAGCATGCCCGACGTCCGCTCCCACCCGTCGGCGAGAGCCGCGACGACGGGGCCGGGCAGACCTGCGCCGCCCAGGGAGTACAAGACCGCCAGATCCCGGATCCCGTCGGCGATACCGACCCCCGCGTTCGCGCGAGCGATGCCGAGGGCTCGCGCAGGCCCGGTGACGTCCCGGCCTCCCAGGTGCGCGGCAGCCACGTGGACCACCGCGGGGACCGCCCAGTCCGCGAGCGCGTCCCAGCCCGCTGCGAACGTCGCCGCGCGCCACCTCTCGCACAGCTCGTCGAGCGGCGCGCCTGCCCCGGTCGTGGTCATCGTGGAGAAGGACGTCCGCGGACCCGTCTCATGACGGACCGGGACCGACACGTCGCTCGCCCGCCGAATCACCCTCTCCTGCCGCGCGCAGGCCACGCTCGCGCGTTTCCCTGAACAGGTGACCCTCGACACCGGGTCGCCCTCGCTCACGGCGCCCCTCTCGGACGAGCAGCTCGTGGCCAGGCTGCGCGAGGGCGACGACGACGCGTTCGCTGCGCTCTACCGCTCTCACCGACCGTACGCACTGGTCGTGGCCAGGGCGCTCGTCGGCCCGTCCTGGGCCGACGACGTGGTCGCCGAGTCCTTCACGGCCCTCCTGGGTGTGATCCGCGCCGGACGCGGTCCGTCACGGCACGTGCGGGCCTACCTCCTGACGATCGTGAGACGCGTCGCGTGGTCCACGCTGCGGTCCCAGGACCGCGTCCGGGCGACGGACCTGCACCGGCTCGACGGGACCCACCACGATCCAGACGTTCTCTTGGACGAGATCGAGCGACATCGCGTCCTCGACGCGTTCGCCGCTCTCCCGGCACGATGGCAGAAGGTGCTCTGGCACATCGAGGTCCTGGGCGCTTCGCCCGCAGAGTTGGCCGACGTGCTCGGGATCAGCCCCAACGCCGTGTCGTCCCTCGCGCGGCGGGCGCGGCAACGCCTCCGACACGCCTATCTGCGCCACCACGGGCAGGTGACGACGGAGCCCTAGCCGGGGCCGACCGGCGCCGTCATCGATGTTGCTTCGTACCTGCCGCCGAGGCCGCGTTCACGCCGCGCCGGACCGCTCCCCGGCTCGCCGCGACGAGACCGAGCTGCTTCGCGCGCATCACCGTCTCCGCACGCGTGTGGGTGCCCAGGCGACGGTAGATCTCGCGGATCTGAGTCTTCACCGTGTTGTGCGAGACGTAGAGCCTGCGGGCGATCTCGGGGCCGCTCAGCCCGTCGACGACGAGCTGGAGCACGAGGAGCTGACGCTCGGGCAGCAGGACCGTCCCGCCCTCGGGCGAGGCCCGCCGCCCAAGCTCCGCCACCGGCTCCAGCTCGGCACGCTCCGCACCGTCGACGTCCGCGAGCAGGAGGTCCATCGCCTCAGGAGAGGCCCACCGGAGCTCGAGCAGCGCGTTCGCCCGGCGCGCAAGGCCCCACGCCCGCCGCATCTCCGCGCGGGCCTGGTCCTTCTCTCCCAGCGCCACGAGTGCGCTGGCCGTGACGGCGA
Organism: Cellulosimicrobium sp. CpK407; assembly: GCF_051844275.1. NCBI lineage: Bacteria > Bacillati > Actinomycetota > Actinomycetes > Micrococcales > Promicromonosporaceae > Cellulosimicrobium > Cellulosimicrobium sp. CpK407. The sequence goes on along the minus strand of NZ_JBGNYC010000013.1, from coordinate 91,466 downwards.
GGCCCTCGATGCGAGCCCCCGTCGTCAGCCGGGCCCTCTCGCCGAGCCTCGCGACGCGACGGAACGCCTCGACCAGGCTCCCGCTCGCCACGAGCGCATGGGCGTTGACGACGTCTCGGACCGGCGCGGACCGCGGGAGGGTGTCGGCGACGCGGATGGCGGCTGCACCGCGACCCGCCACCAGGTGCAAGCGAGCGACGTCCTGCACGACCAGGAAAGGTGCGCGCCGCTCGCTCGCGTCGGGCTCGACCGCCATGCCTCTCCTCGCGGCATCCGCCACCAGGACGTCGAGCGCGAGATCCGGAGTACCGCTGAGCTCGGCCATCACCGCCATCACATGCCTCCGCACGAACCAGAGGTCACCGCCCGGCCTCTCGATGCTCCTCCCGAGCGACGCCTTGGCCTCGTCGATACGGCGACCCTCCAGGTGGACCAGCGCTGCGACGACCGACGGGACGTCCCCCCCGCACCCGCGCCACCAGGCGGGCGGGGCCGGCAAGGACCGCGACTCGCGCACCCACTCGTCCGCGGCCACGAGATCACCACCACACGCCTCCGCGACCGCCGCCAGCTCGCACGCCACGGCAGCGACGGAGAGCGCACCCGAGCGTGTGGCCCGCTGCGAGGCCGAGTCGGCGAACGCTGCCGCGACCCGGACCAGACCTGCGCAGAGCGCGCTCATCGACGCCTGCAGCTCGAGCAGCACTGCCGCGCCGATCGACCGCGGCGCGCCGCGGTCGGCACCGAGACCGTCGAGCGCACCCTGTGCCGCCTGCAAGGACTTGTCGTACAGGCCGGCGCGGCGCAGGAGTGCGACCCGACAGAAGGCGTCCAACGCCCGCGCTTCAGGCGATGCGGTCGTCGGCGCGACGGCCTCGGCAAGAGGCTCGTCGTGCTCGTCGAGCGACTCGATGCGGCCGATCGTGGGTCGTATCGCCGCGCGCAGGATGCGGAGTCGGCCCGGGATGCTCTCCGGACATCGTTCGACGGCGCTGCGCCACAGCTCGTCGAAGCCCGGCCCGGAGCTGACGGCGAGCAGGTCGGGCCAGGTCGCGACCAGCGCGCGGTCCACGACTCCGGGCTCTCTGGAGTCGAGCGCCCGCGAGAGGGCCGCCCACGTGGCCCCCCGGGCGACGTGAGCGTCCACACGCTGCTGGAAGCGGCGCACGTAGCCGGCCGGATCCAGATAGCGCAGGTGCGAGAGCAGGCTCTGCCGCATCCTGGGCTCGTACTCGAGCACGCCCGCGTCAGCGCCCACATGACGGTAGAGGATCCCCCCCTCGACGAGTCGCCGAGCCGTCGAGCGCGCGTCCGGCACCGCCGTCAGGTCGTCGAGCTCGTCCACCTGGAGACGACGCTCGACGCAGGTGTCGAGGAGGAAGGGCATGATCTCCGGAGGCACGAACGACCCCAGAGCTCGCGTCGTCTCTCGACGGACGACGGCGGGGACCGCGTCGTGGAGATCGACTCCTCCCGAACCGCCCGAACCCAGGTCGGCCACCGCGGTGACGATCGACGCCGGGTAGCCGCCAAGTCCGTCGGTGACGAGCCCCGCCACCTCCTCGGTGATCTCGATCCCTCGCACCCGGGCGAAGCGCACCGTGTCCTGCGCGCTCCATGCGAGCGCAGCCATGCCGACCTCGACCATGCCTGTGCCCCGCCGGACGGGCGTGGGACCGACGGTGCTCAGCACGACCGCCCGTGCCCCGAGAGCGACCGCCGCCGCGCAGGCCGCGTCGATGAGGCCTGCATGGCCTGCACGGACGTCGTCGACGACGACGGTCACCGGGCCCAGAGCGCGGAGCAGCGCCCCGAGGCGCCCGGGTCCCGCGCCGTCGAGATCGGTGGACCCCGTGGGCCGGAGCACGTACCGCACCTGGTCGAGAACGCGGTCCGCGAGCTCTCCGGCACCGATGCACCGCCGCGCCGGGTCGCTCGCGGACGCCGAGAGCCAGACGATCACCTGGCCCTCGGCGAGCGCGGCCCGCGACCACCGTGCGACCGACACGGTCTTCCCGAAGCCGCGCGCGGCGCGGACCAGGACGTGACGGGTGGTGCTCGTGAGCGTGTCGTCAAGGAGCGGACGCTCGATCGCCGCAGAGGTCGTCGCCAGACGCGGGAGCAGACCGCGAAGCGCCGCTTCCACCTCGGCCCGTCCCGCGCCGCCCGCCTCTTCCCGACCGGTCAGCACCTGCTGCCACCCGCTGATCGAGGGTGAACCCTGCTCTCGCTGTCGTCCGCCGTCTCTCGCCTCCGCCACCGCTCCATACCTCTGACAGACGTCGGTCGGCCGGAGTCACGACGGGTGATCCGTCATGCGCCCGGCACAAGGACGCAGGGCGACACGGTTACCGCGCGCCCTACGTCTGCCCCGATACAACCTCACGGACCGGCGAAGTCAGGAGGTACGGAGGGTGATCCTGAGGGTGACCACAGGACGGAGCGACGGCCCGACCTCACGGGAACCGGCTCCCGCTCAGCCCTCGCGGAGGCGCACGAGGCGGCGCCCGGCAACGAGCAGGACACCGGCCAGGAGCAGCGCACCGGACGCCGCCGCGACCGGCACCGTCTCAAGCCCCGTCGCCGCCAGCTCTCCCTTCTCCGCGGGCTGCGCCGCACCAGGTATGGCGTCCGTGGTCGGCTCGGCCACGACCATGTCGACGGGCTGCGACGGCACGACAGGCTCCGCCGGATCGCTCGGGTCCGCCGGGTGCGTGGGCTCGGCCGGACCTGTCGGTTCGGCCGGGTCTGTCGGCTCGGCCGGGTCTGTCGGCTCGGCCGGGTCTGACGGCTCGACCGGATCCGACGGCTCAACCGGGTCTGACGGCTCAACCGGGTCCGACGGCACGCTCGAGCAGACGGGATCCTGGCCGCCTTCACCGAAGTGCTCGTCGTAGTGGGCGACCTGGACCCACGTGATGCAGTAGTCGTCCGAGTGGACGAGCGCCGACCACGGGAGGAAGCTCGAGCCGACGAACCGGCCCGACGGCTGGTCGTTGAGCGTCTCGAAGTGGATGCCGACCGACCGCTCGGCGCCCTCGACCGTGTAGCGGACGTTCACGTGGCCACCGTCCGGGAACGCGTCACCCGCGGGGAGATAGAGCCCTTCCGGGGCCACGCGGTAGGGCGTGGGCGAGTCGGACCCGCCAGCGAGCGCGGGTGCCGCGGACAGGCTGAGGATGAGGGCAGCGCCGAGCATTGCCCCCGATGCGATACGCATGGGACAGTGAGGTCCTTCCTTGAGAGGGAGAGATCTGCCCGGTTCGTACTCCGCCAAGAGGGGCCGGGCAGATCGCATGTCAGAGCGGGTCGACCACGCCTTTCGACGGTAGACCTGAACGACCGTTCAGTTGAGCGCTCCTGAGAGCCACGGCGCGCATCGTCGCAGGCGAGAGCATGCTTGGCGGCCCCACCCGTGATACCACTCACAGCATCCTTCACCCGCGGTCACCCCCGGGGTCACCCTGTTGCGATCGCACTCACACCGTGTTCTCGCCGTCCAGGGACGCGGACACCGGCCCACGTCCCCGAACGTCACGGCACCCCCGGGCAACGCCATCCCGTCTCACGTGACGGGCACCCTCGACCGTATGCCGGATGGCCCGTAGGATCGTGGCAACCATCCAGAGCGGTCGAGAGTCCTGGCTCGACGACACCGCAGCAACCCGCCGACGGAAGCCTCCCGAGGACAAAGGTGCTAACGCCAGGGTCGATGGAGTGACGCATGACCTCAGAGGCATCCTTCGCGCACCGTCCGGGCACGTGCCCGACGGCGGTCGCGCCCTTCCGTGTCCCGGCGCCGCGTGCCGTGGCGCGCCCCGGCGAGGCGACGTCGTGAGCGTCGCGGACGCCGTCGGGCAGGCGCACGGCGGGGCGGCACGTCCCACGGTCTCGTTCGAGCTCATGCCCCCGCGGCGCCCGGACGCGGCGCCCAAGTTCTGGGAGACGGCACGCCGTCTCGTCGCGACGCACCCCGACTTCGTGTCCGTGACGTACGGCGCGGCGGGCACCGACCGCGCGACGGCTCGCCAGGTCGTCGGCCGCCTGCTCCAGGGCACGCCCGTGCTGCCGATCGCGCACCTCACGTGCGTCGGGGCGTCGCGCGAGGACGTCGAGGAGGTCATCTCCGACTTCCTCGACGAGGGCGTGCGGAGCTTCCTCGCGCTGCGGGGCGACCCGCCGCGCGACCAGCCTGACTGGCAGCCCGCGCCCGACGGCGTCCGGTCGTCGACCGAGCTCGTCGCGCTCCTGCGCGAGGTCGAGGCGTCGCGGTGCGCGGCCGACCCGGCCGCGGCGCTGCGCGGCGCGGCCCGGCCGCTGACGATCGCCGTCGCGACGTTCTGCGACGGCAACCCCGCCGCCGGCACGACGCGCACGCAGGAGGTGCGCCGCCTGTTCCAGAAGCAGCAGGCCGGCGCGAGCTTCGCGATCACGCAGCTCTTCTACGACGCGTCGTCGTACACCGACTTCGTCGCCGAGGCCCGCGCGGCCGGCGTGACGATCCCCATCCTCGCCGGGCTGTTGCCCACGACGGAGCCTGCACGGCTCCGCCGCGTCGAGGAGCTCACGGGCGTGCGCGCGCCCCAGCACCTGCTGGACGCGCTCGACGCCCTGCCCGACCCGGAGGCGCAGCACGCCTACGGGATCGCGTACTCGGTCGACCTCGCGCAGCGCGTCCTCGACGCGGGCGCGCCCGGTCTGCACGTGTACACGTTCAACAAGCACCGCGCCGCTCTTGACCTGCTCGAGGGTGTCCACCTCGGCGGCGGGTCGCGCGGGACCGGGGGCAGCGCCAGCGCTGCCGCCGCCCCGCTCGTCCCGGACCTGGCCAGCGGGCCGTGGGTCACCGGCACCTCCCTGCCCCCGACGAGCGCCGCCACGCACGGCACGCCCGTCTGACCGGTCCTCCGGACCAGCAAGAGGTTTCGATCATGGCCACTTCCGTACCCTCCCCTACCCAGATTCAGGCCGGATTCCCCGCCGGCACCGTGCTCGGCTACCCCCGCATCGGGCGCCGCCGCGAGCTCAAGAAGGCCGTCGAGGCCTTCTGGGCCGGCAAGACGTCGGCCGACGAGCTCGAGGCCACGGCCCGCGAGCTGCGCCTCGCGACCGTGCGCCGGCTCGTCGAGCTCGGCCTCGGCGCCGACGACGCGTCCGTCCCCGGGTCGTTCTCCTACTACGACCAGGTGCTCGACGTCGCCGCCTCGCTCGGGGCGATCCCGTCGCGGTTCGCGTCGCTCACCGACGACGCGGGCCGCCTTGACCTCGCGGGCTACTTCACCGTGGCGCGCGGCCAGGGCGACGACGCCCCGCTCGAGATGACCAAGTGGTTCGACACGAACTACCACTACCTCGTGCCCGAGATCGGCCCGGACACCGCGATCCGGTTCGTGGACGACCGCATCGTGCGCGAGTTCGTCGAGGCCAAGGAGGCGGGCGTCGTGACGCGACCCGTCGTCGTCGGGCCGGTGACGTTCCTCGCGCTGTCCAAGGCCGCCGACGACGCTGCGTCGTCGGCCGCAGGCTTCCGCCCGCTCGACCGCCTCGACGACGTCGTCGCCGCCTACGCCGACCTGCTGCGCGCGCTCGCCGCCGCGGGCGCACCGTGGGTCCAGCTCGACGAGCCGATCCTCGTCACCGACTCGGTCGACGTGCCGTTCACGGAGCTCGCGGCAGCGGTGGAGTCGGCCTACCGCACCCTCGCGACGGACCTCCGCCCCGTGCCGAACCCGGGGTCGCTCCCCACGGAGTCCTCCGGCTCGGGAGAGATCCCGGGCTCGGCGCAGGGGGCGCGGCCCGCGATCCTCGTCGCCGCGCCGTTCGGGGGGCTGCAGGCCGGTGCCGAGGACGACGGCGGCGACGCGCGGGACGGGCTCGCGCTCCTCGCGGGCACCGACGTGGAGGCGATCGCGATCGACCTCGTCAAGGGCGCCGTCCCGACGGCGGCCGACGGCGGCGTCCCCGGCCTCGCCGGGAAGACGCTCGTCGCGGGCGTGATCGACGGGCACAACGTGTGGCGCGCGGACCTCGCGGCGAAGCTCGACGTCGTCGACGCGCTCCAGACGCTGGGCGCCGGTGCGGTCGCCGTCGGGACGTCGACGTCGCTGCTGCACGTGCCGCACGACGTGGAGGACGAGGTGTTCGCCGAGGCGGGGACCGCGTCGGGCACCACGCTCGACCCGCGCCTGCGCGACTGGCTCGCGTTCGCGGACCAGAAGGTCGGCGAGGTCGCGACGCTCGCCCGCGCGCTCACGGAGGGTCGCGACGCCGTCGCCGCCGAGATCGAGGCGTCCCGCGCGGCGGTGGCCTCGCGAGCCGCGGCGAGCGGCGTCGTCGTGCCCGCGGTGCGCGAGCGCGCCGCCGCGCTGACGGACTCGGACTTCGCGCGCGGTGACTACGCCGAGCGCGCGGCCGCGCAGCAGGAGCGTCTGAACCTGCCGCCGCTGCCGACGACCACGATCGGCTCGTTCCCGCAGACGCCGGAGATCCGCCGCGCCCGCGCGCTGTGGACGAAGGGCGAGCTCTCGGACGCGGACTACACGGCCGCGATGCGCGAGGAGATCGCGCGCGTGGTCGCGCTCCAGGAGGAGCTGGGCCTCGACGTCCTCGTGCACGGCGAGCCCGAGCGCAACGACATGGTGCAGTACTTCGCGGAGCACCTCGACGGGTTCGCCGTCACGGCGAACGGCTGGGTCCAGTCGTACGGGTCGCGGTGCGTCCGCCCGCCGATCCTGTGGGGCGACGTCACGCGGCCCGCGCCGATCACGGTCGAGTGGTCCGCGTACACGGCGTCGCTCACCGAGAAGCCCGTCAAGGGCATGCTCACCGGACCGGTGACGATCCTCGCGTGGTCGTTCGTGCGCGACGACCAGCCGCTCGGCGACACCGCGAACCAGGTGGGCCTCGCGCTGCGCGACGAGATCGCCGACCTCGAGGCCGCGGGCATCGGGATCGTGCAGGTCGACGAGCCCGCGCTGCGCGAGCTCCTGCCGCTGCGCCGCGCGGACCAGCCGGCGTACCTCGACTGGTCCGTCGGGTCGTTCCGGCTCGCGACGTCGGGCGTCGAGGCCGCGACGCAGATCCACACGCACCTGTGCTACTCGGAGTTCGGCGAGGTCATCGGCGCGATCGACGGCCTCGACGCGGACGTGACGTCGGTCGAGGCGGCGCGCTCCCGCATGGAGATCGTGCCGGAGCTGCGCGACGCCGGGTACTCCCGCGGCATCGGGCCGGGCGTCTACGACATCCACAGCCCGCGCGTGCCCTCCACGGAGGAGGTCACGGAGCTGCTGGAGCTCGCCGTGAAGTCGATCGACCCGACGGTCGTGTGGGTCAACCCGGACTGCGGCCTCAAGACCCGCCGCTACGAGGAGACCGTGCCGTCCCTCGAGCACCTGGTCGCCGCGGCGAAGGCGGTCCGCGCCACGCTCGGCTGATCCCCGCACACGCCGGAGGCCGGGTCCCGTCGGGACCCGGCCTCCGCGTCGTGTCGGTCAGCGCTCGGTCGTGCCCGTCCCCGCCATCGGGAGGGCGAACGCGAGCGTCGCGGCGAGGAGCCCGCCGACGAAGAGCCACACGCCGCCGTCGACGCCGGACATGCCCGACCCCATGAGGACCAGGCCCCCGACGAACAGCGCGAACGAGACGACGAACCGCGCCAGCGCGCCCGCGTGCCCGGGGATGTCGCGGCCTTCCGTCCCGGTGGGGAGGGGGCTGTCGGCCGCCTGCTCGCTGGTCGTGGTCATGGCGTTCTCCTTCTGAGGTCGGTGCGTGGGCCCGGGCGTCGTCGTCGGCGACGATCAGTCCAGGTAGTTCTCCACCGTACCGGGGTCGCGCACGGTCGCCGCATCCGGGTCGCTCCCGAACTCGCGGGCCGCGTCGCGCTGGCGCAGCAGGTCCCAGCACTGGTCGAGCTCGACCTCGATCGCACGCAGTCGCTCGTGCTCCTGCCCGCCGGTGATCTCGCCGTGCGCGAGCTGCTCGCGGAGCTCGCGCTCCTGCGCGACGAGGTCGCTGATCGTCCTGCGGATGCCGCCGTCGGTCGCCATGCGGTCCACGGTATGCCCGACGGCGCACGCGCGCCCGTGAGGGCGGGCGCCGGGCGGGCGCGGTGTCGGCGGCACGGCCTAGGCTCGCCGCCATGACGACGACGATCGGCCGCACGGTCCTGCTCTGCCACGACCTCGACGCGAGCGCCGCGTTCTGGGCGGACGGGTTCGGGTTCGGCACGCTGTTCCGCGGCGAGACCGACGGGTTCCCGCTGCTGCACGTCGGACCCGGCCGCGTCGACGAGCCCGGGCTGTGGCTCGTCCCGCTCCCCGACGGCGGCGCACCCCTCGTGCGCCACGGGCTGCCGAACCTCGTCCTCTACGTCGACGACCTCGACGCGACCCTCGCGCGGCTCGCCGCCGCGGGCGTCGAGCCGTTCGTCGGGCCGGACTCCGACGCCGAGTCCGGGGACCGGTTCGCGCACGTCCACGACCCGGACGGGCACCGGATCGTCGTCGTGCAGCTCGGTCCGGCGGCCGACCCCGCCTAGGGGCTACCGGGCCTGCACCCACGTCGCGTCGTCGGCGAGGATCGTCACCTCGTCGTCGTCGACCACGAGGAAGCCGCCGCCGATGCGCAGCTCCGCCGTCGGACGGTCCGGGGTCCGCAGCCGCACGCGCCCCGCCGTGAGGGTCGCCGCGACGGGCTGGTGCCGCGCGAGGATCCCCAGCGTGCCCGACGCCGACGGCACCGTGACGCTGCGCGCCGGGCCCGACCAGAACACCCCGGACGGCACCACCACCTCGACGGACACCAGGCGCTCCCCCACGGGTGCGGCGGTCTCGGACGGTGACGGCGCGACGGGCACGGAGGATCCTCCTCGACGACGGGTGGCGGAGCCTCCGAGTCTCGCGCCCGCGGGCGTCCCGCCGCGTCGTCTTTCGTCCCTCTCCGGGCGCCGGAGGTCACCGGCCGCGACATCGCCGAACCCGGGGTCGCTCCCGACGCGGAGCGCATCCTGAGGAGGAACCCCGGGTTCAGCGACCCGCCTCGACGTGCGAGGGGAATCACGTTGACGGCGGTGGTGTGCGAGGCGCACCATCGAGGGTGACGGTTGCCGAGGGCAGCCGTTCGTCGTGCCGGTCGGGCACGGCCACGGAACAGGTCGCGCCGGACGGGCGCACCGCACGGGACGAGGAGACGCGGATGCACAGCACCGCAGGCTGCGAGGTGGCCATGGCGGCCTGCTCGGGCACACTCCCCTCCCGCACCGTCACCCGCTGAGCCTCTCGGCCGGACGCCGACCCGGCGCCCCGCCCCGTTCAGTGCGGGGAAGCTGTCGCCATCACGTGTTCTCGACGACAAGTACCCAGCACTGAGCAGGTCTCGGCGACGACGGTCGCGGGCATGCCGTCATCCCCGCCCCGCCCCGAGCGAGCGGCGCCGTCGTGCGCCCCGGCGACCCTGCGTCGTCGTGAGCCGACCGTCTGCGCCGCGCCACGCCGTCGGGCAGGGTGGGACCGTACCGACACGGAAGCCTGAAGCCATGAACCCCCTGACCGAGAAGCAGATCCGCGCGTCGTTCGTCAACGCCTCCAAGCGCGAGGCCGCGCAGGCGACCCTCCCCGAGCTCGACACGCTCGACTGGGACCGCCTCGACTACCTCGGGTGGCGCGACCGCAAGGCGCCGCTGCTCGCGTACGCCGTCGTCGAGGTCGACGGCGAGCCGCGCGGCGTCCTGCTGCGCTCCACCGACGCCAAGACGGGCGGCATGCGCAAGCGCGCCGTCTGCGCGTGGTGCGAGGACGTCGTCGTCACGGACGACGTGAGCCTCTACGTCGCGCGGCGCGCCGGCGCCGCCGGGCGCCGCGGCAACACCGTCGGCACCCTCATCTGCACCCACTTCCTGTGCTCGCAGAACGTGCGCCGCACCCCGACCCGCACCGAGATCGGCGACGACGAGTCGATGCGCGAGCTGTTCGTCGAGCTCCGCGTCGACGGCCTCCGCGAGCGCTCCGCCCGCTTCGTCACCGAGGTCATGCGCGACGCCTGACGCACCACGGCTCTCCCTCGGCGGACACGGGCTCTACCTCGGAAGCCCCGAGTTGTTTCCCTCACCGGGAGTCGGTGACGCCGAGTCGGGAGCCGAGGCCGGAGCGGGGGTGGGGCGGGTCGTGGCGGGTCTGGCGGGAGCCCGCGAGGAACGAGCGGGCGGATGGTAGACCCGCCCCGCCCCCGCGGAGGTCTCGGCGGAAGCCAGCCCCGCGGCGTCGGAGCGCCCGCCACTGCCCGGCCACCAGTTCCATCGCCCGAGGAGCGTCATCGTCGCGGGGAGGAGGAGGCCGCGCACGACGGTCACGTCGAGCAGCACGGCGACGGCCATGCCCACGCCGACCTCCTTCATCGCGACGAGCTCGCCGGCCGCGAAGCCGAGGAACACGATGCCGATGGCGACGGCGGCCGTCGTGACGACCGGGCCGGTCGCGGTGATGCCGCGGAGCACGGCCCGGTCGTTCGCGGCGCGCAGGTCCTCCCCGGGCGTGCGGGCGCGCCACTCCTCGGACGTGCGCGCAAGGAGGAACACCTCGTAGTCGGTGGACAGGCCGAACACGAGCATGCCGATGAGCAACGGCGTCGTGACGTCGAGCGCGCCCCACGGCTCGAACCCGAGCAGCGAGGCGCCGACGCCGTGCTGGAACACCGAGACGAGCACGCCGAGGGTCGCGGCGAGCGTGAGCAGGTTCATCACGAGCGCCTTGAGCGGCACGACGAGCGAGCCGGTGAGCAGGAAGAGGAGCACGAACGTCGCGAGCACGACGACACCCGCGGCGAGCGGGAGGCGCTGCGCGAGGTGCTCCTGGGTGTCGACGACCTCGGCGGCCGGCCCGGCGACGTGCACGTCGAGGTCGCCCGTGTCGATCGCGCGGATCGCGCGCAGCAGGTCCTGGGCCGCGGCGGCGGTCGCGTCGCCGCCCTCGCCGACGTCGGGCGTGACGTCGACGACGAGGACCTCGGGCGGGTAGTCGGTGTCCTGCATCGCGTCCTCGACGCCCGGCAGGGCCGCGACGCGGTCGAGGTAGGCGGAGGCGGCCTCGTCGCCGCGGGGTGCCTCGACGAGCACGGTGATCGGGGTGACGCCGAGGTCGGCGAAGCGCGCGGTGGACGCGTCGGCGGCGAGGCGCGCCTCGGCGTCGGCGGGCAGGGAGTGGACCTCGGAGCTGCCGAGCGTCATCGAGCCGAGCGGCGCGGCGAGCGCGAGGAGGAGGGCCGTCGCGCCGAGCGTGACGAGCACGGCGTGCCGCTGGGCGGTGCGCGCGAGGCGGCCGAGCGTGCCGGCCCCGCCGCGCCCGGTCCACGGGTGGGACCAGGTGCGGGCGCCCGGGGCAGGGATGGCGCGGTGCCACGTCGCGACGAGCGCGGGCACGAGCGTGAGCCCGGCGGCGGTCGCGACGAGCACGACGACGGCGCCGCCGACGGCCATGCCGGAGAGCAGCGAGTCGCCGAGCAGGAGCAGGCCGGTGAGGGCGATCGCGACGGCGAGCCCGGACGCGAGGACGGCGCGCCCGGCGGTCGCGAGCGTGCGCCCGACGAGCTCGTCGAGCGGGAGGCCCGGGTTCTCGGCGCGCTCCTCGCGGAAGCGCGCCAGGACGAGCAAGGAGTAGTCGACCGTGAGCCCGAGGCCGAGCAGCGTCACGACGTTCACCGCGAACTCGTTGACGGGCACGATCCCCAGCAGGCCGCTGAGCACGAGCAGCGCGACCGCGATGGCGGCGAGCGCGGACAGCAGCGGCACCAGGCCCGCGCGCAGGCCGCCGAGGACGACGACGAGCACGACCAGAAGGACGGCGATCGCCACGCCCTCGCCCACAGTGGCGTCGGTGATCGCCTGGTCGACGAACGCCTCCTCGGCCAGGAGGGCGCCCCCGACGAGCACCTCGGGGGTGTCGATCGTGTGGAGCGCGTCGGCGACCTGGTGCGCGAGGGCCAGCGCGTCGTCGTCGGACAGCGCGGGGTCGAGCTCGACGATGACGAGGGAGCCCTGCCCGTCGTCGGCGATGAGGCCGCCACCGGTGTACGCGTCGAACAGCTCGACGACGCCCGGCATCGCGCGGATGCCGTGCATCACGTCGCTCGCCTGGGCGATCAGCTCCGTGGAGAAGTAGTCGCGCCCGGACAGGACGGCGACGACGGTCTCGTCCTCGGGCTGGAGCTCGTCGAGACGCTCGGCCGCGAGGGCGGAGGGGCTGCCGGGCGGGGCGGGCTCGACGTCGGTCGTCTTGTCGAAGACGGCGCCGCCGAGCACCGCGCCGAGGACGAGGAGGACCGCCCAGACCCCGAGGACGACGCCGCGGCGACGCGCGGCGACCCGTCCGGTCCGGTGCAGGAGGCGTCCGAGCGCCATGGGCAGTCCTCCTCGTCGAGGGACGTCGTGCGGAGAGAGCCGGTCGGGTGCAGGAGCTCGTGCGGGTCCTGCGCGGACCGTGAGGTGAGGTCAGCACCCTACGCGAGGGTGGGAGCGCCGTCGGACCACGCTCCGCCCGTGCGAGGGGTGCGCCTCGGGACCACCGGGGTGGAGAAGGGGGTGAGACGGGACGGGCGGGGACGGCTCGTGCTGCCGCCCCCGCCCGGTCCGTCCCGGGGCGGACGGCTCACGCCGCCCGCCCCGGGGTCTCAGCTCAGCCGCAGGTCGCGGCCTCGTAGGCGACGTCCGCCTGGAACGTCAGGTCGCCGCCCGTCGCGGACACCTGGGCGGTGCCCGCCTCGACCGAGGTCGAGCGCGTCGCGAACGACTGGTACGCGGAGGCACCCGGCTGGACGCCGGTCACCGTCTTCGTCCCGAACGGCGTCGTGAGCGTGATGTCCGCCGGCACCGTGTCGTCGTTCGTGGCACGGACCGCGACGTAGACCTTGCCCGCCATGCAGCGGGTCTGGACCGTCGTCGAGATCGCGAGCTCCTCGACGGGCTCGTCGGTCAGGTCGTTGAACCGGATGTTCCGGTAGCTGACCATCTCGCCGTTGCCGTGGTTCTGGATGCCGACGAAGCTGTTCACCAGCCGGGCCGGGTCGGTGCTCGTGAAGTCGTTGACGAGCACGTCGTTGAGGTAGATGCGGATGCGGTCTCCCTCGACCCGGATGTCGTACGCGTTCCACTGCCCGACCGGCTTGAGGGCAGCGTCCCGGGCCGCCTCGTCGGCACCCTGGAACGTGTAGACCGCGCCGGTGGTGCGGTCGGGGGCGTCCGTAGCGTCGATCTGGATCTCGTAGCCCTTGTTGACGGCCACCCACGGGTCGTCGCCCGGGTTCGGGAACCCGACGAACACGCCGCCGTTGTCGTCCTTCGTGAGCTTCCAGTCGAGCTTGAGCGAGTACGACTCGCCGAGCTCCGCGGCGGTGTACCAGAGCAGGCCCATGCCACCCGCACCGCGGATCGAGCAGTCGTCCTGGCGGCCGAAGCCACCCGGACCGGCCATGCGCCAGCCCTCCTGCAGGCTCGCGAGGGTGCCGTCGAAGAGGGCCGTGTAGCCGTCCTCGACCTCACCCGGGGTGCAGATGTCCGGGTTCTCGCCGATCGACAGCACGTCGAGGTTGATGTTGCCCTCGTCGCCGGTCTCGTACGCGAGCGTGATGGTGTTCGCGCCGGCCTGGAGCTCGAGGTCACGCGTCTGCACGCCCCAGTCCTTCCAGCTGCCCGTCGTGGGGAAGTTCCACTGGCCCAGGTCCTGGCCGTTCACGTGGAGCGAGACGTTCTTGGCACGCAGCTCGGTGTACGGGTGGATGCCGTTGGCGTAGCGCACGTTCACCGGGTAGGTGCCCGCCTCGGGGACGGTCACGGAGAACGTGCGGCCGGAGCCGACGTTCGTCATGCCCGCCGCGAAGCCGGAGCCCGAGTAGTTGCTGTGGTCGGACGCGATGCTCGACCCGCCGAGCGGCTGCGCGAGCTCCGCCTCGTACCAGCCGCGGTCGGCCGGGGCGACGTAGCCGGGGAGCGAGTTGAGCGTGTACCAGGCCTCGGTGCTGAGGAGCTCGGCGCCGTCGGCGGACGCGAACGGACGCGGCGACCGGATGTAGACGACGTGGCCGGGCTTGAGGCCGTCGATCTTCAGCGTGACGGTCGTGCGGTCCTCGGACACCGTGGCGTCGGTGACGAAGAGCGGCTCCTCGTCGACCTTCGGGCCGCCGTACTGCTGCGTCGGCACGTAGCGCCACTGCTTGACCTGGTAGGCGTCGGCGAGCTTCTCGACGACCTCGTCGGAGACCGGGTCGGTGTACTCGATCTCGAAGCCGCCCTCGACCACGCGCATCTCCTTCATGTCGAAGGAGTCCTCGTTGACGGGGACGAGCTTCTGGAGGCCGAACCGGAGCTTGCCGGACTCGCCCCAGTTGCCGCCCTCACCGGTGCCGCCCGCGTAGAGCGCGCCGTCGGGGCCGTAGATGACGCGGTTCACGCCGACCTCGAGGCCCGCGGTGTGGCGGAAGACCGCACCCTGGAACTCGCCGTCGACCTTCTCGAGGAACGCGCGCTGGATGCCGCCGTACGTGACGTCGCCGATGAGCATCTGCCCGGCGAACTCGCCGTCCTGGACGAGGAGCGGGTTGCCCGGGGAGTTCGCGATCTCGTTCTGCGGGAGCCACACGGCCGGCGGGGAGACGGGGTTCGAGTCGAACATCCCGGCCGGGTTCGTGTAGTGGTTGAAGAACTTGTCCTGCTCGATGTGGACGAGCTTGTTGGCCGGGAGCCACGCGCCCTGGTTGTCCGTCCCGAAGATCGCACCCTCGGGGCCGAAGCCGATGCCGTTGGGCGTGCGCAGACCGCCCGCGACGTACGTGACCTCGCCGGTCTCGCGGTCGATCTTGATCGACGTGCCGCGGTTCTGGCCGGGCTGCGGGTTGGTCGTCGCGCCGCCGTTGTCGATCGCGACGGAGAGGTTGACGTAGAAGTAGTCCTCGTCGTGGATCAGGCCGAACGCGAACTCGTGGAAGTTGCCGCCGTCGGGCCACTCCGCGATCTTCGTGTGCTGGTCGTAGAAGCCGTCCCCGTCGGGGTCGGTGAGCTGCGTGAGCTGGTAGCGCTCGGAGACGAAGATCGAGTCCTCGACGACCTCGATGCCCATCGGGTTGAGCAGCTCGTCCGCGACCAGGGTCGCCGTGACGTCCTCGGGGCCGTCCGCCGTGGTGACGCCGTCGAGGAGGTAGACCTCGCCGGACACCGGGTCGGGGCGCCAGCCGCCGGAGCTGACCTCGCCCGTCGTCACGACGGCGAGCTTCTCGTCCGGCGTGAACGCCAGGCCCGAGACCTTGGGCTCGAAGCCCTCGGGGCGCAGGTCGACGAGGTCGTAGTTCGGGTTGACGGCGTCCAGGCGCAGGCCGTCGCCGGCCGTGTCGGTCGCACCCTCGCAGTACTTGTAGCCGGGCGCGGTCACGCGCACGACGCCCGCCTCGGTGCTGAGCGCCGACGTCGGGATGACCTCGAACGTCGAGCTGCCCGGCGTCTTCCACGCGAGCGTGAGGCGCTGCTTGTCGCTGCCCTCGTAGTAGTCGACCCGAAGGTCGTGCACGCCCGCCGTGAGGGTCGCGCTGCCCTCGACGGAGGTCGAGTCGTTCGGGCCGTCGTTCTCGAGGACGAGCTGGCCGTCGATGTAGACGAGGGCGCCGTCGTCGTTGGTGACCTTGAACTGGTACTGGCCGTCTGCGGGGACGGTCAGGTTCGCGGTCACCTGCGAGATGAAGTTGTCCTCGGCGCCGAACTGCTCGGCGGTCGACCAGTCGATGGTCGGCATGAGCTTGTCGACGTTGGGGGTCTGGCCCGACTTCAGGGTGCAGACGGCCCCGGGGTTCTGCGCGAGCTGGAAGGTCCGCAGCGTGACGCCGGGCTCCTGCTCGGGAAGGTCGGCCGCGGCGGGGACGGCCCAGCCCGCGACGACCACGGCGCCGAGGGTCAGGGCGGCCGCGCCGCGTCGGTACCTGATCCGGCGGGACACCGGCAGGCTGGTGCGTTCGAGCATCGTTGCTCCCTCATACTCGGTCGGACTTCGAGTCCACGGAGCGTAACCCCTGCCCGGCTCCGTCGATGACAACGCTGGACAGGCTAGCCCTCGTTCTATCGATGTGTCTACAACTTCCGACTTGCAGTCGACAAAAGTGCCCTGGCCTGCTCGGACGTACGCTCGGAGGCATGAGCGCACGCCACGGCGACATCGCCGACAGCACCGCGTCCCGGCCGTTCGCGCAGGTGGACGTCTTCACCGAGGTCCCGACCCTCGGCAATCCCGTGGCGGTCGTGCTCGACGCCGACGGGCTCACGGACGACCAGATGGCCGCCTTCGCCCGCTGGACGAACCTCTCGGAGACGACATTCCTCCTCCCGCCCAGCCCCGAGGGGGTCGCCGGAGGCGCCGACTACCGCCTGCGGATTTTCACCCCCGGCGGCGAGCTCCCCTTCGCCGGGCACCCGACGCTCGGCTCCTGCCACGCGTGGCTCGAGGCGGGCGGCGAGCCCCGGGCGGGCGACGCCGTCGTGCAGGAGTGCGGCGTCGGCCTGGTGACGATCCGGCGCGAGGCGCCGGCCGCCGGGTCGGTCGCTGCCGGGCCGGACGACGAGCCGGACGGGGACCTCCCGCGCGGGCTCGCGTTCGCCGCCCCCGACCTGCTCGCCGACGAGCCGGTCCCGGACGACGACCTCGCGGCGATCGTCGCCGCGCTCGGCGTCCCCGACGACGCCGTGGTCGACCACCGCGTCCTCGACAACGGGCCCGGGTGGCGCGTCGTGCTGCTGGACTCGGCGGACCGCGTCGCCGGGCTCGTGCCCGACTGGACGCGGCTGCGCGTCGAGCACCCCGACCTCTCCGTCGGGGTCGCCGGCCTGTACGGGGACGACGGCGGCCCCGACGGCGCCGCGGTCGAGGTCCGCGGGTTCGCGCTCGCCATGGGCATCCCGGAGGATCCCGTCACCGGGAGCCTCAACGCCGTCGTCGGGCAGTGGCTCACGCGGGCCGGCCGCCTCCCCGACCGCTACCTCGCCGCCCAGGGCGCGGCGCTCGGCCGGGCCGGGCGCGTGCGCGTCGAGCGCGACGGGTCGGGGACGGTCTGGGTCGGCGGCGCGAGCGTCACGTGCGTCGCGGGCACCGTCCGCCTCTGAGCACCCGTCGGCGACGGGCCGAGGTGCGGGTGCCGAACCCGGGGAGATCGCCGGCATCGGCGCTCGATCTCGGCGATATCCCCGGGCTCGACGGTCCCCGGGCTCCGTAGACTGGGGCAAGTGTCAAGAACCCCACCTGTTTCCGGGTCCGACCGCGCCCTGACGGACCGCGCGGTCGTCGCGCGCGCCCGCTGGGCGCTCATGGTGCAGTTCGGGCTGTTCGGGGTCATCGGCGCGTCGTGGATGAGCCGCCTGCCCTCGGTCCGTGAGGCGCTGGGGATCAGCGCGAGCCAGCTCGGCCTGCTGCTCGTCGTCGGCGGCCTGGGCTCGCTCGTGTCCGTGGTGTCCGCGGGCGCGGTCGTCGCGCGGTTCGGCAGCCGCACGACCCTCGTCGTCGCGACGGTGGGGAACGTCGTCGGGTTCGGCCTCGTCGCCCTGGGCACCGGGACGGGCGGGGTCGTCCTCTTCGCGACCGGCGCGTTCCTCAACGGGGTGTGCGGCGCGCTCACCAACGTGCCGATCAACATCTGCGCGGCCTCCGTCGAGCAGCACGTCGGACGGGCGATCCTCCCCCACTTCCACGCCGCGTTCTCCATCGGCGCCGCGTGCGGGGCGCTCGTCGCGGCCGCGTTCTCGTGGGCGCACGTGGGCATCACCGCGCAGATCCTCGTCGTGACGCTCGCCGTCACGGTGGCGCGCGCCGTGCTCGTCGCCCCCGCGACCGCGCTCGCCCCCGACCGCACGGCGCCCGCGCGCGCGGCCGCGCCGTCGGGCACCACCGAGCCGGCCGACGACGGCGCGGCACCCGCACACCCGACCTCGCCGCGCCGCGGGGCGGGGGTGCGCGCCGCGCTCGCCGCGTGGCGCGAGCCGCGCACGCTCCTCATCGGGCTCGTGCTGCTCGCGTCGTCGCTGTCCGAAGGGTCGGCGGGCAACTGGCTCTCCATCGCCGTCGTCGACGGGTTCGCGGTGCGCGAGGCGCTCGGCGCCGTCGCGTACGGCACGTTCGTCGGCGCGATGACGGTGTTCCGGTTCGCCGGGACCGGGCTCATCGACCGGTTCGGGCGCGTGGCCGTGCTGCGCGCGTCGGGCGTCTCCGCGCTCGTCGGGCTGCTCGTGTTCGGCCTCGCGCCCAGCCTGCCGCTCGCGTGGGTCGGCATCGTCCTGTGGGGCTGCGGCGCCGCGCTCGCCAACCCCGTCGCCATCGCGGCGGCCTCCGACGACCCGGCCCACGCCGCGCCGCGCGTCGCGGTCGCGACGTCGTTCTCGACCGTCGCGATGCTCACCGCGCCGCCGCTGCTCGGCCTGCTCGTCGACCAGGTCGGGGCCCGCCACATGCTCCTGGTCATCTGCGCCGCGACCGTCCTGTCGCTCGCCGTGGCCGGCCAGGTACGCCCGCTCCCCCGCCCGGCACCCCACCCCGTGGCCGCGGTGCCCGCCGAGGAGCCCACGAGGTAGGACCCGGTCGCACGAGCGAGCAACCGTGGCCCCCGCACCGGCCACCACCTCGCGCACGATGACCGAGAATCGACCCGTGGAGCTCACCCAGAGGGTCACGACGCTGCGACGCGAGGCGCGCGAGCGCGCCCTGGCCCGGCCGCGGTGGCCGTTCGCGGGGACGGTGCAGGACGAGACGCGGGACGGCGTCGGGCTGCGACGCTACGTCCCGGACGCGCACGACCCCCGCCGCGAGCCCGCGGCCGGGGTCGTGTTCCTGCACGGTGGGTACGGGCTGTTCGGAGACCTGGAGCTGCAGGACGCCTCGTGCCGACGCCTCGCGACCGCGCTCTCGACCACCGTCGTCTCCGTCGACTACCGGCTCGCGCCCGAGGGCACGCTCGCCGAGGCGACCGACGACGCGCTCGTCGCGCTCGCGCTCCTCGCCGCGGAGGGGGTCGGGAGGCCGGCCCTGTTCGGCGACTCCGCGGGCGGGGCCGTCGCGGTCGCCGCCGCGCGCCGGGCCCACAGCACGCCGCTCGCCCCGGCATGGATCGCGCTCACCAACCCGAATCTCGACCTGACGCTCGGGTCGTTCGACCCGGACCGGCCGGGCGGGCCCGACGCCGCGCTGTCCGCGGAGTCCTTCCGCGCCTGGACCCGGGTCGCCGACCTCGCGGACGCGCCGCGGCTCGACCTCGACGCGTCGCGGCTCCCACCGACGTTCCTCGCGGTCGGCGACCAGGACGCGCTGCTCCCCGAGGCGCGGACGCTCGCCGCGTCGTGCGCGCGCGACGGCGTCCGCTGCGAGCTCGTCGAGGTGCCCGGCGCGAGCCACGGTTTCCTCGGCGGCGACGCCGCGCCCGGGGTGCTCGCGGACCTCCGGACGTTCGTCCGCGCCGTCTGACCGCGCACGCACGAGGGCCCGCGCACGCACGAGGGCCCCGCCCGCGCAACCGCGGACGGGGCCCTCGAGGCCGGGTGCCTCAGCCGCGCAGGCCGAGGATCGACGTGTAGCTGCGCCGGGCGTTGCCGAACGAGTCGACCGGGTTCGGCGGGACGGCGGTCGTGGGGGCGTTGTCCTGCTCCCAGATGCCCCAGCGCGTGCCGCGCGCCTTCGTCGCGCGGAGGAACTCGCGGTACGGCAGGTCGCCCGCGTCGAACTCGATGATGTCGAACCCGTTCGGGTTCGCCTCGTTGCGCGCCCCGTCCTTGAGGTGCAGGAGCGGGTAGCGGTGCGCGTGGTTCCGGACATAGTCGATCGGCTCGAAGCCCGGGTAGAGGTGCTGCCCGACGAACGCCCAGTAGACGTCCATCTCGAGGAACACCGTGCGGGGGTCGGTGTTGTCGAAGAAGACGTCGTACAGCCGGACGTCGGGGCGGTCCGTCGCGAACGCGAACTCTCCCGCGTGGTTGTGCTGGTAGAGCTTGAGCCCCGCGGCGGCCGCCTGGGCGCCCCACGCGTTGAACTCGTCCGCGGCGGCGCGGTACCCGTCGACCGTGTTGACGTTGGACGGGGCGTTCGCCGTGCCGACGTGCGGCATGCCGAGGATGTTGGCGATCTCGAGCTGGCGCGGGAGGTCGGTGCGCAGCGCGTTGATGCCGACGTGGGAGCCGACGGCGCGCAGCCCGTTGTCGTCGAGGAGCTGGCGGATCTCCTCGGGAGTGATCGGCCCGACCTGGTTCTGGGTGTAGCCGGCGAACTCGATCTCCGAGTAGCCGATGTCCGCGAGCTGCTCGAACACCGTCCGGAACCCGAGGCTCGAGACCTTGTCACGGATCGAGTAGAGCTGGATGCCGATCTTGCCCGGGGGGACCAGGCGACCGTTGCCCGCGGCCGCGAGCGGCCCGGCGGCCGTCGGGGCGGGGGCGGCGCCGGCCGCCGGCGCGACGGCGGCACCGAGGCCCACGGCCACGGTCGACGTCGCGAGCGCCTTGATCAGGCTGCGGCGCGTCATCTGAGACTTGCTCATCGTCTCTCCTTCGAGGGATGGGACGGTGCGGCTCGGGCGAGCCGCACCGCGGGTGGTGCAGGTCGGCGGCGGACGGCGGCACACGCGCTCGTCGCCACGCCGACGACAGGTCCTCGGGCGGCCCTCTTCGTCGTCCGTCCTCGTCAGGGCCGTACAGCGCCCTGCGTCTGGTCCTCCTCGTCTCGTCGTCGAGCGAGTCCTCCGCACGTCGTCGTGCCGGAGGAGCGCGTCCCACCGTGTCGGGCGGCCTCTCACCTACCACCCGGTCGTCATCCTACGAGGCTTCTGTCGGGTGTCAATCAAAAGTCGAAAGTTCATCGATGGCGACCCGGGCCGGGGGCCCGCAGCGCGCACCTAGGATCGGCGCATGCCACGACGTCGACGTCCTGACCACGGCCGGGTCGCGTTCGAGCTCGAGGAGGGTCCGCACCCCGCGGACGCGGCTCCCGACGACGACCCGCCGGGCGCGTCGGCAGACCCCGGCTCCCCGGACGGCGACACCGGGAGCGCGAGCCCCGACGCTCCTCGCCCGACCGGCGCCGCACGACGGCGGGGTCGACGGGGAGCCCTCGTCGCGGCCGCCGCGGCCGTGGTCGTCGTAGGCGGCATGATCGTCGTGGACGCCGTGTCGTCGCGCGGGTCGCTCGAGACGGTGCGGCGTGCGGTCGGCGGCGTCGAGCCCCTCCCCTCCGCGCCGGCCGAGCTCTGGACCGTGCCGGCGCAGACGGCGGGGTCCCCCGCCACGCTGCCCGGTCTCGTCGTCCTCGTGCGGGACGACGAGGCGGTGGCCCACGACGTCGACACCGGCGAGGTCCGGTGGACGGTGCCGCTCCCGCCCACCTCGCGGTGCGGCGGCGAGCTCGTGGTCTCCGCGACGGCTCCGGTGCCCGACGACGAGCTCGTGTGCGTGACGGACGACGTGCCGTCGCCCCTCGAGGCGACGACCGCCCTCACGCCGCTCGGAGACGAGCCGGTCCCCGCCGCCGAGGGCGCCGAGGTCACCGTGATCGACGCCGGGGGGAAGGCCGAGACCCGCACGCTGGACGCGGCGCGCGGCTGGTCCGCGCCCGGTCCGGACGGGAGCGTCGCCCGGTTCCGCCGCGCGGGCGAGGCGCCGGACGGGCCGCGCGTCACGGTCGACCCGACGACGGGCGTGCCCTCCGACCTCTCGGCCGGCCGCCCCGCCGTCGTCACGCTCGAGGACGCGAGGACGGGCCAGGTCCGCTGGGAGCACGAGCTCCCGTTCGTGCCCGAGGAGGGGTCGTGCGCGCCGTACTCCGACACGGAGAGCGTCACCTACGCCGACCTCGACGGTGCGACGTTCGTCCTGGGGGCGGGGCTCGTCGTCGTGCAGGGATGCGGGGTCGACGCCTGGTTCACGGCCGACGGGACGCGGGTCGACGACCCGCGGGCGACCGCCGACGTGCTCTCGCGGATTCCCGACGGCGCGCTCTACCGCGCGACGCCACCGGGCTCCGCCGCCGACGGCGCCGCGTCGACGGGACCCCCGGTCGTGCTGGAGCCCGAGGGCGAGGTCCGCTGGGAGCCCCCGGGCACGGTCCTCGTCCCCCACGCCACGGACGGCGCCACGGGCGGCCTCGTCCTCACGCGCGAGGTCACCTCTCTCGTCGCCCGCGACGCGACGGGCGCACGACGCTGGGAGAGCGCCGGGGTGAACGGCGCCGAGTCCGCCTACGTCGTCGCGGCCGGCACGGCCGTGGTCCGCCAGGGGATGGGCAACGTCGTCGTGGGCGTCGACGTGGAGACCGGACGCGTGCTCTGGACGCGAACCGCCGAGGTGCTGGCCCCGCCCGACCCCGACGGCGCCCCGACCCCCGCCCCGATGTCGATGGTCACGCAGGCGTTCACGGACGGGGCGCGGGCGCTGCTCGTCGTGACGACCTGGTCGGACGACGGCGAGGACACCGCGCGGCTCGTCGCGCTCGACCTCCGCGACGGTGACGTCGAGTGGCGCGGCGACGCGACGACCGGGTCGTGGTACGTCGCGGTCCAGGGCCGGCTGCTGCGCGCGGACCGCGGGGACGCGACCGTCACCCGGCTGGGCTGAGCCGGCGGGCCCGCGCGGGTCCGGTCAGCGCGCGAGCCACTCCTTGCGCTCCGCGGGCGGCAGCTTCTCCACCGCGGCCCGCAGCACGTCGCGCGGCATGGTCGCGGCGTGGTCCTCGAGGAACGTCCGCAGCCGCTCGGGCTCGACGTCGCCCGCGTGGCGCAGCATCCACCCGACGCCCTTCTGCACGTAGGGCTCGGGGTCGTCGACGAGGACCTCGGAGAGCCGGAACGTGTCGTCGACCTGGCCGCGCCGCAGGAAGGCGGCCGTCGCGACGATCGCGGAGCGCCGGCGCGGCCAGTCCGGCGCGCGGGCGAGGTCGTCGAGGACGTCCCGTGGCCGGTCGAGGAGCCACGACCCGAGCACCTGGTAGGCGGTGAGGTCGACGAGGTCCCACGTGTCGATCCGGTCGTGGCGGCGCAGGAAGAGCTCGACGAGCTCCGCGTGCCGCTCGACGGTGACGCGCCGGGCCGTCGCCGCCTTGCCCATGATCGAGCAGCCGCCGGCCCGCACCTCGTGCACGCGGTCCTCGAGGAGCAGCTCGATCTGGTCCACCGGCAGGTCGAGCGCGCCCTTCGCGAGCGTGAACACGTCGCCCATGCGCACCCCGGCGAGCGTGTCGTCGCCCGGGAAGTGCCGCGCGTAGGCGCGGCGCTGGGCCGCGGTCGCGCGCGCGAGCAGGTCGGCGCGGAAGTCGGTCGCCGTGGTGTACGGCGGCATCGTCCTTCTCCTCTCGTGCGGGCGGTCGCCCGCGGTCCGTGCGGTCCGCGCCGCGGCGCGGTCCGTGCGCTCAGCGCGGCGCCATGCGGATCGCGCCGTCGAGGCGCACCACCTCGCCGTTGAGCATCGGGTTCTCGACGATCGCGCGCACCAGGTGCGCGTACTCCTCCGGCCGCCCGAGCCGGCTCGGGTGCGGCACCTGCGCGCCGAGCGACTCCTGCGCCGCCTCGGGGAGCGACGCCATCATGGGGGTGCGGAAGATGCCCGGTGCGATGGTCATCACCCGGATCCGGTGCTGCGCGAGGTCGCGCGCGAGCGGCAGCGTGAGGCCCGCGACGCCCGCCTTGGAGGCCGCGTAGGCGGCCTGCCCGACCTGCCCGTCGAACGCCGCGACCGACGCGGTCTGCACGACGACGCCGCGCTCCTCCCCGTCCGGACCGGGGCCGTCAGGCCCCAGGGGGTCGAGGGCGAGCATGCGCTCGGCCGCGAGGCGGACGACGTTGAACGTCCCGACGAGGTTGACGTCCACGACGCGCCGGAAGGCGTCCAGGGCGTGCACGCCGGACTTCCCGAGCACGCGCTGCGCGAGCACGATCCCGGCGCAGCTCACGACGACGCGCGCCCCGCCCAGGTCGTCCGCGGCGTCCAGCGCCCGCGCCACGTCGTCCTCGCTCGTCACGTCCGTGGGGACGAACCGCGCCGCGTCGCCCAGCGCCTCGGCGACCGCGACGCCGTCGGACGACGCGAGGTCCGCGAGGACCACCCGCGCCCCTGCCGCGACCAGGCCCTCCGCCGTCGCGCGCCCGAGGCCCGAGGCCCCTCCGGTCACCAGGGCGACCGTGCCCTCGATCCGCATGTCTCACCCTCCGTCACCTGCGCGGGCGTCGTCGCCCGCCCCGCTGACCGTACCCAGGTCGACCCGCGGGTCGCGAGATCGACCCACCGAGGGTCGATCTCGGACGCTCGGGCCGATCTCGCGTCGGCACCGGCGGAGGCTGTCAGTGCGACGGCATCTCCAGGCACCCGCCGTCGGCGATCGGCCCTCCGGAGTCGAGCGTCACGGCGTCGGGCGCGACCGCCCCGTACACGCAGCCGCCGGGGACCGCGACCCCGACGCCGACGACCGGGACGACGTCGCCGAACGCGTTCCTGTCCACGACCTGCACGTTCTCGAAGCCCGCCGCGACGAGCGCGGCCGAGACCTCGTCGCCGTCGACGGCCGACCCGTCGGCGACCGGGTCGAGCGCGGCCTGGACGGCGGGCACCGCGATCGCCGCCTCGGCGTGGTCCTCGGGCGCGCCCGTGCGCTGCCGGTACGCCTCGTTGGACGCGTCGAGCCCGGTCTCCTGCCCGACGGCGGTCGCGTCCTCGGCCGTCACGGTGGCCTCGGGCTCGGACGAGTCGTACGACCCGGCCCACTGCTTCATGGTGACCCCCACGAACACGGAGTACCCCACGACGCCCACGCACGCGAAGATCACGAGCCCCACGACCACGCCGACGACGGCGCTCCCGAGGCGCGACGTGCCGTCCGTGCGGGAGTCGTCCAGGTCGGGCGTGGTCATGTCGCGAGTCTGACGGGCCCGGTGGTGGACGGCGACCGCGGGCGCGACCTCGGCCCGAGATCTTCACATCTCGGGCGCCGCCGGGTGCAGGATGGGAGACGACCCGTCTCCGCCCGACCGTCAGGAGCGCCCCGCATGAGCCTGTACGACATCCCGTTCGACGCCATGGACGGGACGACGCGCACCCTGCGCGAGCACGCGGACGACGTCGTGCTCGTCGTGAACGTCGCGTCGCGGTGCGGCCTCGCGCCGCAGTACGCGACGCTCGAGGCGATGCACGAGAAGTACCGCGACCGCGGGTTCACCGTCATCGGGTTCCCGAGCAACCAGTTCCTCCAGGAGCTCGGCACCAACGAGGCGATCCAGGAGTTCTGCTCGCTGACGTACGGCGTGACGTTCCCCGTGGTCGACCGCGTGCGCGTCAACGGGCGGCACGCGCACCCGCTCTACCAGGAGCTCAAGAAGGCGCCGGACGCCGAGGGGAAGGCCGGCCGGGTCACGTGGAACTTCGAGAAGTTCGTGGTCCTCCCCGGCGGCGAGGTGCACCGCTTCCGCCCCCGCACCCTCCCCGACGACCCGGCCATCGTCGACCTCGTCGAGGCGCACCTGCCGCGCTGAGCGCACGCCACCTCGCGTAGCGGGCGTCAGCGGACGACGAGCGCGGGGTGCCGTGCGTCGTCGACCCGCACGACGACGTCGGCCGCCTCCGCAGGCCGGACCTCCCGCTCGTAGCGCGCGTACGCGTCGAGAGTCCACGCGTCCGCGGGCGCGGTGCGGCGCGCGAGGGTCGCGTCGCGCAGCGCGAGGTGCACGGAGAGGTCCACCGCGAGCCCACGGCCGAGGGACAGCGCGCCGTCGAGCACGACGACGAGCCCCGGCTCCGCGGCGACGGGCGCCGCCCGCGTGGACCGGCTCGTCGCCGGGTCGCGCAGGCTCGGCAGGTAGCGACCCGTCCCGCCCGGGCCGACGGCGTCGAGCACCTCGCGGTTGAGGCCCGCCACGTCGATCCACTCGTCGAGCAGCGCGTCCGGGTCCTCGCGACCGCGCTCGAGCCGCAGCGACGCGGGGCGCCAGAAGTCCTCCACACGGACCCGCGCGACGGGTCGGCCCGCCGCGCGCAGCGGGGCGACGAGCCGGTCCGCGAGCGCCTCGGGGTGCGTCGACGGGTGGCCGTCGACGAGGAGCCGCACCGCGTCGTCGGGCACCGTCGCCCGGTCGCGGCGCCGGAACCCGAGGACGCGGTCCACGACCCGGTCCACGAGCACGTCCTCGGTCACCGGTTCGACGCGCACCGCGTCAGGATGCCAGATCGTGCGGCATCGCCTCCGGGACGGCGGGCAGGTCCGGCTCCTAGGGTGGACGCATGCTGCGCACCGTCGCCCTCAACTACCCCGCTCCCCTGCCCGTCGGGCACACGGTGGAGGTGACCGAGTTCGCCGACACCCGCCCCGAGCGCAAGCGCCGGGGCTTCAGCCAGTCCGAGGCGTTCGCGCACCCGGTCGTCGTCGACCTCGACACCGGCATCCGGTACATGAACCACGTCCACGCGTCCCCGCACGGCAACGGGGGCAACAGCTTCACGGCGAACCGCTACCCCCTCGAGCCGCGCGCGGACCTCGAGGTGGCGGCCCGGTGGAAGGGCCGGGTCACCGCGTGCACCATCGTCATGGTCGAGGGCCTGGAGAACCCCCACACGACCCTGCAGGTCGAGACGGACGCATGACCGCGGCCTTCCGGCCCGGCACGGTGCGCGAGGCCGCGGGCGGCATCGTCGCCCTGGGCCTCGCGACGTTCGTGGCGATCACGACCGAGCTCGTGCCCGTCGGGCTGCTGCCGCTCCTCAGCGCGGACCTGGACGTCACCGAGTCCGTCGCAGGCCTGCTCGTCACGGCGTACGCGGTCATGGTCGCGGCGCTCGCCGTGCCGCTGACGCTCGGCACGGCCCGGCTCCCGCGCAAGGGACTGCTGCTGACGACGCTCGTGCTCTACACGGTGAGCAACGTGCTCGTCGCCGTCGCGCCGACGTTCGCCGTCGTCGCGGCGGCACGCGCCCTGGGCGGCGCGTCGCACGCGGTGTTCTTCTCGGTGAGCATCGGGTACGCGTCGCGGCTCGTGCTGCCGCACCTCACGGGGCGCGCGCTCTCGCTCGTCACCACCGGGGCGGCGGTCGGGTTCGTGCTCGGCGTCCCGCTGACGACGACGCTCGGCACCGCGATCGGCTGGCGTCCCGCGTTCGGCGTCCTGGCGGGCGCGTGCGCACTGGCCACCGTGCTCATCGCGTTCCTGCTGCCGCCCGTGCCGGGAGGCGGCGCTCCGCCGTCGGACGCGTCGAGCGCGAGCCGACGCTCCGCGCTCGCGGTGGCCACGACCACGAACGCTCTCACGTACCTGGGCCAGTACACGGTCTACACGTTCGTGTCGCTCCTGCTCCTGGGCGCGGGCCTGCAGGAGTCGGCGCTCGGCCCGGCGCTCCTCGTGCTCGGGGCGCTCGGGCTCGTCGGGACGGCGTTCGCCGCCGCGCGCCTCGACCACCGGCCGCGCCGGACGACGGTCGTCACGCTCGTCGCGGTCGTGGCGGGCATGCTCGCGGTCGGGCTCGCGTTCCCCGGGACCGTCGGGGTGCTCGTCGCGATCGGCGTGTGGAGCGCGGGGTTCGGCGCCGTCGCACCGGTGTTCCAGGCGGCGGCGATCCGCGCGCACGGGGCGTCGCCGGACCTCACGGGAGCGCTCGTCAACGCGTCGTCGAACGTCGGCATCGGCGGCGGCGCCGCGCTCGGCGCGCTCGTCCTCGCGCGGTCCGGGCTCGACGTCGTCCCGTTCCTCGGGGCGGGGATCGTCGCCGGCGCGCTCGTCGTGGTCCTCGTCGCGCGGCGCACGTTCCCCGCGCGGCCAACTGCGGCGACGGCGGTGGCGGCGGTGGCGGACGTGTCGACGGCCGACGCGCCGGTGGCCGACGCGCCGGTGGCCGACGCGCCGGTAGCCGACGCGCCGGTGGCCGACGCGCCGGTAGCGGACGCGCCGGGGCCGGAAATGCCCTCCGACCAGGAGGGCCCGCGTGCCTAGGGTGGCGGGATGACGACGGTCAGGCAGGTCCAGGTCACGTTCGACTGCGCGCGGCCGGAGCGCGTCGCCCGGTTCTGGTGCGAGGTGCTCGGCTACGTCCCGCCGTCGCCCCCGGACGGCTTCGCCACGTGGGACGACGCGAACGCCGCGCTCCCGCCCGAGCAGCGGGACGCGTGGTTCGCGTGCAGCGACCCGGACGGCGTCGGCCCCCGCCTGTACTTCCAGCGCGTCCCCGAGGGCAAGGTCGTCAAGAACCGGGTGCACCTCGACGTGCGCGTCGGGACCGGGCTCGTCGGCGCCGAGCGCCTCGCGACGCTGGAGGCCGAGCGGGACCGGCTCGTCGCCCTCGGCGCGACGTGCGTGCGCGTCATGGTCGCGGACGAGGAGAACGAGTCGTGCATCGTCATGCAGGACGTCGAGGGCAACGAGTTCTGCCTGGACTGACGGCGGGCTCGGCTGCCGCGGCGCGGCTCAGCGCAGGAACGGGTCCATGATCGCGGCCACCGCCTCCGCGGCAGCGTCCGCGTCGGCGTCGGTGATCGCCTCGACCAGCTCGTGGTGGTGCCGGTGCGCCGCGTCCTCGTCCTCGTTCTCCTCGTCGCGCATGTGGACGGCGAACACGTCGAGCATGCTCGAGTACAGCGTCACGTACAGGGGGTTGTGCGTCGCCTCCACGATCGCGCGGTGCAGGTCGAGGTCCGCGCTCGCGCGCGCGTCGGGATCGTCGGTCGACCACGCCGCCTCCCGCCGGTCGCGCAGCTCGCGCAGCAGCACGATGTCGGCGTCCGTGCGGCTCGCGGCGGCGAGCGAGGCCGCGGTGCTGTCCAGGGCGAGGCGCAGCTCGAGGTAGTGGCGGCGCGTGCCTCCGGCGAGCTGACGCTCGAGGGTGCCGGTCAGCTCGGAGCGGGAGATGACGAAGGTGCCACGCCCCTGCTCGCGACGCAGCAGGCCCGCGTGCACCAGCGACTGGAGCGCCTCGCGGACCGTGTTCCGCCCGATGCCGAACTCGGCCACCAGGGCGACCTCGGTCGGGATGCGCTCGCCGACGGGCCAGCGCCCGGAGATCACCTCGTCGCGGAACCGTGCCGCCGCCTGGTCGATGAGTCCTACTCGACGCAGCGGCGCACGCGTGTCAGACTGCTCGGGATTCATCCCATGATCCTATCGTCGGCCGATCTCGCAGCGGAGTTTGACATGGCCACACTCTCCCCCACCCGCGTCCCCGCCGGGCGGGTCCGCCTCACCCTGTGGGCCGGGCTCGCCGTCGCGCTGACGGCGATCAACCTCCGGACGGCCGTCACGGGGTTCACCCCGCTGCTGGAGACCATCGGCGCCGACCTCGGCTACGGCGTGGCCGTGGCCGGCCTGCTCGGCACCGTCCCCGCGGTGTCGTTCGGGCTCTTCGGGTTCCTCGCTCCCGTGGTGACGCGCAGGTTCGGGCTCGAGCGCACAGCCACGGTCGCTCTGGCGCTGACGGCCCTGTCGCTCGTGCTGCGCGCCGCGTCCCCGTCGACGGGCTGGCTCGTGGCGTCGACCGTGCTGGCCCTCGCCGGGATCGGTGCGGCGAACGTCGTGATCGTCCCCCTGGTGAAGGCGTGGTTCCCGGACCGGATCGCCCTGTGGACGTCGCTCTACCTGATCCTCATGCAGACCGGTCAGTTCGTCGCCCCGCTCCTCGCCGTCCCCGTCGCCGAGGCGACCAGCTGGCGGTTCTCGGTCGGGATCTGGGCAGGGCCTGCGGCGCTCGCCGCCGTCGTGTGGCTCGTCCTGGCGACCCGGATGCCCGCGAACCACCACGCGCCCGGCACCTCGACCGCCGTCGGCGCGAGACCGCGGATCGGCCGGTCCTCGACCGTGTGGGGCCTCGTCGTCCTGTTCGCGGCGATCTCGCTCTCGAACTACGGGATCATCACGTGGGTCCCGGCCGTGCTCACCGACGCCGGCGGCAGCGCCGCGCTCGGCGGCACCATGGTCGCCCTCTACTCCGCCTGGGGCATGGCCGCCGCGCTGGTCGTCCCGCACCTCGCCACGCGCCTGGCGAACCCGTTCGTCGTGGTCGTCGTGTGCGCCGTCGTGCTCGTGACCGGGTACGTCGGCCTGCTCCTGTCCCCGCTCGACGGGACGGCGCTCTGGATGTGCGCGCTCGGCATCGGGGTGAGCACGTTCCCGCTGTGCATGACCCTCATCAACCGGCGGACCCGGACCCCGCAGACCGCGTCGGCCGTGTCGGGGTTCGTCCAGGGCCTCGGGTACGCGCTGGCGTGCTTCGGCCCGATCGGCCTGGGCCTGCTGCGCGAGGCGACCGGGTCGTGGTCGGTCCCGCTCCTCGTGCTCGCCGCCACCGCCGTCCCCGGCGTGGTCGGGGGCTGGTTCGCCTGCCGTCCCCGCTTCGTGGAGGACACCGTGCCGTCGCTGCCCGTCGCCGACCGGCCGTCGCCGCGCTGAGCCCCG
The DNA here is from genome assembly GCF_051844275.1 of Cellulosimicrobium sp. CpK407. Classification (NCBI taxonomy): domain Bacteria; kingdom Bacillati; phylum Actinomycetota; class Actinomycetes; order Micrococcales; family Promicromonosporaceae; genus Cellulosimicrobium; species Cellulosimicrobium sp. CpK407. The sequence goes on along the minus strand of NZ_JBGNYC010000013.1, from coordinate 61,064 downwards.
CTGTGCGGGCACCCGCGGGCTACCGCCGTCTGCCGGAGAGCGCCCGTCAGGCCCTGGCGACGGCCGCTCGTGGGACGACGGCCGGGACGTCGCTCGGGGTCCAGATCCGGTTGCGCAGGTCGAGGCCGCGGATCACCTGGACGCGGTAGGGGTCGAGGCGCAGGACGTGGAGCCGCGGGTCCGTCGGTGACGCCCAGAAGGCGCCGAGGTCGTAGCCGGCGCCCTGCGGGCTGGTCCGCGCGTAGAGGTCCCACACGCGGCGGCGGTCCTGCTCGTCGTCGACCCACCCGGCGACGACGTCCGCGGCCGCGAAGTCGCTCCCGCGGGGCGCCCAGTAGGAGAAGCTCGCGTGCGGGTTGTTCGCGAGGTGGGCGGCCTTCACCGGCGTGCGGTACGTCGCGAGCCAGCCCAGCGGGGCGCCGTCGACGACCTCCCACACCGGGATGAGGGCGCGCGTGCGCGGCCGGCTCTGCGAGTCCACCGTGACCATGGTCGCGTAGACGGTCCGCCCGACGGTGGCGTCGAACTCGGCCCGGATGTCGTCGAACTCGTGCGTCTGGTGCGTCATGCCCCGAGTCTGCGCGGGCGGGACGACGTGCGGAAGACGGCACATCACCGGCACCTGGTCACCCCGGTGTGACCAGGTGCCGAGGACCAGACCCGACGGCCCGCCGTCGACCACGACCTTCCCCGCCCTCGAGAACGACATGGGGGTCGCTATCCGGCGGATAACGACCCCCATGTCGTGTTCGGCACCGCGGGGTAGACCCGGGTCGCCCCCCCCGTTACTGGCCCGTGAACGCGAACTGCGAGCCGGGCTCCTTGACGACGTCGCCGTCACGCGAGTTCGTGACGGTCACGTTCGAGAGGATCGCGTTGCCACGGGCGCCGCCCATCGCGAGGATGCCGGAGCCGTTGTTGGACTTCTCGATCCGCACGTTCGTGATCTTCACGTCCGGCATGTTCCCGCCGCCGTTCTTGAACTGGATGCCGTCGTACGTGGAGTCGACGATGTCCGTGTCGCGGATGGTGACGCCGACGATGTCGTGCGTCTGCGGGAAGATCGTGATCGCGCCGAACTCCTGGTCCTCGTTCCAGAACGCCCCACCGGTGCGGTAGAGCCCGTTGTTGGCGATGAGCGTCGTCCCCGAGAACGGCAGGGGGTCGTGGTCGGTCGCCAGCATGATGCCGGGGTAGTTCATGGTGTCGTAGACGAGGTTGTTCTCGATCGAGTTGTCGTAGCCGCCGTAGATGGCGATGCCGTTGGCGCGCCACGGGAGCTGGACGGTGTTGTTACGGAACGTGTTGGAGTGGCCGATGTCCACGGCCCGGTCCTTGACGTACGGGTTGGCCCAGACGGCGAGCGCGTCGTCGCCGGTGTTGCGGAACGTCGAGTTCACCACCGTCGAGTTGCGCGTCCCGTTGCTGAAGTTGATGCCGTCCGCGTAGGTGTTGCGGATCCGCATGCCGGAGAAGACGATCCCGTCGCCCGGGTTCCACAGCTCCGGGATGTTGGAGTAGTCGCGCCCGACCCACACCCCGACGTTCGCGTGCTCGATCCACACGTTGGTGATCTTCGTGTTCTTGCCGAACCGGCCGTTGAGGCCGACGCCGCCCTCCTCCTGGGCGTTGTTGCCGCGGATCGTGCCGGAGCCGAAGATCGCGAGATCGGAGATCTGGGTGTTGTCGTCGATGTCGAACCCGAAGTTGCCCTCGTGCGGGTGGTTGATGACGCCCGGGGCGAGGTGCGGCGGGATGAGGCTGTAGAGCTGCGAGTGCCACATGCCCGCACCACGGATCGTCACGTCGCGGATGCCGACCTGGTTGTGCATGCCGCGGTCGAGCGGGTCGTCGGTGAGGATCTTCTTCTCCTGGCGCCACTGCCCCGCCGGGATCCAGACGCAGTCGATCTCCCCGTTCTGGTTCGCGGTGACGGCGGCCTGGATGGCGGCGGTGTCCTCGAGCCCGTCGTTCGGCACCGCGCCGTACTCGGTGATCGACGTGCACTGCGCGGGCTTGGCCAGCGGAGGGGCGACCTGCTCGAGCTCGACGAGGTCGATGACGTAGAACGCGGCGTCGTCGCCCGCGTCGCGCTGGAGCCGGAACACCGTCCCGGCCGGGAACGACCGCCCGAGCAGCGCGTGCGACTCGTCGAAGAGCCGGCGCGCGTCCCCGCCCGGGGTGTTGACCAGGCCCTCGGGCTGGTCGGTCGTGCCGTAGAGCCAGGCGTGCTGGGAGGAGAGCGTGAGCTTCTGCACGAACTGGCCGTCCGCGTAGAGGCTGATCGTCTTCTCCTGGCCTCCGCCGCCGGGAGCGTCGGGGATCGAGTTCCGCACGACGATCGAGTTCGTCGCGTTCGTCGACGTGAACTGGACGTACTGGCCCGTGCTGGTCAGGCGCACGGACTCGCGGCCCGACGACTCGGTCGCGAAGTTCGTGTGCCCGAACGTGCGCAGCGCGTCGGTCTGGAGCAGCGTGCCCGTGTACTGGCCGTCCTCGGCCTCGTACGTCGTGTACGGGACGGCGGCGCCGCGCCCGACGGTCACGGCGAGCGTGCCGGTGTTGTTGTCCTCGTTCGTCTCGGCGACCACGCCCGTCGCGTCGGCCGTCGCGGTCACGGTGACCCCGCCGTTCGTGGCGGTCCACGAGCCGCTCGGCGTGACGGTGACGGTCGCGCCCGCGGGGACGGCCGGCGTCGTGCCGTCGAGCGTCGTGGAGCCGGCGACGACGCGCGTCACCGACCCGGCCGCGACGGGCTGGTTGCCGCGGTTGCGTACCTGGACCGAGAACGTCACGGCCGAGCCGACGGCCGGGTTGGCCGGGTTCGACGACACGGAGACGACCTCGAGGTCCGGCCCGGGCGCCTCGCCCACGACGAGCTTGGCCGTCGCCGTGAACGCGTTGTCCGTCTCGTCCTGCTCGACGACGGTGTTCGCCGGGTCGACGACGGCACCGACCGTGTACTCGCCCGCGGGGCGGGTGCCCGCCGCGACCTGGACCTGCGCGCTCGCGCCGGGCTGGAGCGCGGCGACGTCGGCCGAGCCGGCGGTCGACCCGCCGAGCTTCCCGTCGAGCGTGGTGGCCGACGACGCACGGTCGCCCGTGTTCGTCACCGTCGCCGTGAGCGTCACGGGGGTCGTCACCGTGGGCGACGCCGGGGACGCGGTCACCGCGGTGACGGTGAGGTTGGGGTTCGGCGCCGGGGCGCCGTAGACCTCGAGCTCGGCGACCTGGCCGTTGCCCGCGCCCGTGTTGCCGGTGAAGCGCAGGCGCACGTCGGTCGCGGTGCCCGTCACGGGCACGTCGACGAGGTTGCCGCTGCCCGGCGCGAACGCGTACCCGGCCGAGGCCTTGAGCTCCTGCCAGGCACCCGTGCCGGTGCGGCCCCACACGGAGAACGTCTGCGTGCGCGGGCCCCACGCGGCGTCGGGGTTGAGCCGGACGCGGACGCTGCTGAGCTGCGTGGGCGCGGCGAGCGCGACGTCGAGCGTCGACGGGTACTGCCCGCCCGCGCCCTCCCAGTAGGTGGTCGCGCTGCCGTCGACCGCGTTCGCGGCGACGAACTGCCACTCGGTCGACGAGGCCGTCGCGGGGCGGCTCTTCGCGTAGTTGGTGCCGGTCGGGTCCGTGGGACCGGTCGGGTCGGTGGGGTCCGTCGGGTCGGTGCCGCCCGTGGGCGTGCCCCAGACCTGGAGCTCGGACACCTGACCGTTGCCCGCACCGGTGTTGGCGGTGAAGGCGAGGCGCACCTCGTCGACCTCGGCGTCGAGCGGGATCTCGACCGTGTTGCCGCTCGCGGGGTCGAACCGGTACGCCGCCGACGCCTTGAGCGTCCGGAACGCCGTCTCGCCGTCGGAGCGGCCGAGCACGCTGAACGTCTGCGTGCGCGACGACCACACGGAGGGCGGGGGCAGCGTGACGACGACGCGGTCGACGTCGGCCTCCGCCCCGAGGTCGACGGTGAGGTGCGACGGGTACTGGCCGCCCGCGCCCTCCCAGTAGGAGCCGGTGTTCCCGTCGTTCGCGTTGCCCGCGACGTAGGTCTGCGTCACCGACGACGCGGCGATCGGCTTGCCGAGCGCCAGGTTGGTGGCGTCCGCGGCGTGCGCCACGGCGACGACGCCGAGCGGCGCGACGAGCGCCAGCGCGGCACCCGCCACGACCGTGTGCTTCCAGGGGGTTCTCATGAACGTCCTCGTTCTCCCGCCGGGGCGGGCTCGTCCACCCGCGGGCGACGGTGCCCGACGGCGGACGCGATCGTGCTGGTGCGGCGCCACCGTCACGGGTGGGTCGGGTCAGGGCTGGTTCGGGGTCGGGACCGGGCCCGAGGTCGGATCCGGTCGGCCGGGTGCCACGAAACGACCCGTCAGGGATGGTCACCGGTCGGACCCGTGGCGGAATTCGAGAGTTGCAGCGTGTGCACTGCTTTGTGCTGGACTTCTGTCAACTTCTTGCGTTGTGCAGTACGGACGTTACGAGACGGACATCCAGGGCGTCAAGGGTCGGCGTGGCGTGGGTACCCCGAGCGACGATGGGCCGGGATCCCCGGAGACGAAGGAGTCGTGCGATGGCGAAGTACCTGATCTCGTTCCCCAGCGGCGAGATGGAGCTCGGTCCAGGCGGCCTCGAGGCCGCCGCGGACGCGGCGCACACGGTGGTGCGCGAGGCCAAGGAGGCCGGAGTCTGGGTGTTCGGCGGCGGGATCGACGAGAGCGTCCCGCCGGTCCTGGTCTCCGGGGACGGCACCGTCACCGAGGGCACGTACCCGCAGACCGCCCGGATCGAGGGCGGCTACACCGTGCTGGACGTACCCACGCGTGACGACGCGCTCCGGTGGGCGGCGAAGATCGCCGTCGCCTGCCGCTGCCGCCAGGAGGTGCGCGTGTTCCAGGACGACCCCGAGAGCTGACGGCTCCCCGGCGCGGCCGTGCGCACCGGCGCCGGCGATCCTCGTGCTGCTACCCGGTGGTGCGCGTGAGTCCGGCGGTCGCCACGGCCGCGTGCAGCGCCGCGCGTGCGGCGGCGACCTCCGGGTGCGCCCGGGTCCCGCGACGGTAGGCGAGCGAGGTCCGACGCCGGATGGCGAGCGGCGTGAGGACCACGCCCGTGGGAGGGTTCCCGGCCGCGAGGTCCGGGACGAGCGCGACGCCCTGCCCGGCGGCGACGAGCGCGAGGACCGCACCGAAGTCGTCCGCGTGGTGACGGATGCCGGGGGCGTAGCCCGCGGCCTCGCAGGCCCTGACGGTCAGCGTGTGGCACAGGGTCCCGGGCGTCCCGGCGATCCAGGGCGCGTCGCGACGGTCGGCGAGCGACCCGGCGTCCAGGGCGGCCAGGTGGACCGTCTCCTCCAGCAGCGGCTCCGTCTCGACGCCGGGCCCGACCGTGAGCGGGACGTGGTCGTACTCCTGGACCAGCGCGACGTCGACCGCGTCCCCGCGCAGCGCGGCGGGGACCGTCGCGGGGTCGAGCTCGGAGACCAGGAGCCGCAACCCCGGGTGGTCGGAGCTCAGGCGCACGACCGCGGGCGTGAGCAGGGTCGGCACGGCGGTCGGGAAGACGCCGATGCGCAGCGTCCCGCGGAGCGTCGTGGCGGCCGAGGCGAGGTCCGCGTCGGCCTCGCGGAGGATCTCCAGGATCTTCTCGGTGTGCTCGACGAGCCGCTCGGCGGCCGCGGTGAGCCGGACCCGGCGGCCCGACCGCTCCAGCAGGGCCACCCCGGCGTCGCGCTCGAGCGCGGAGAGCTGCTGCGACACGGCCGACGGCGTGTAGGTGAGCGCCTCGGCCACCGCCGCGATGGTTCCCCGGTGCGAGAGCTCCCGGAGCAGCCGGAGCCTGCGGACGTCGAGCATAAGGAGAACTTACGGCATGCCGCACGAACAGGAACTAGACCCGACCGTGGCGGCGGGCCCAGAGTGGCCGTCATGGAGCTCTCCGGTCTCTACGTCCCCCTGGTCACCCCGTTCACCGACGACGACCGCCTCGACCTCGACGCGCTCGCGACGCTCGCCGCCACGGTCCTCGACGAGGGCGCGGCGGGCGTCGTCGCCCTGGGCACGACCGGAGAGCCGGCGACGCTGACCCGCGCCGAGGCGCGTCAGGTCGTCGACGTCTGCGCCGAGGTCTGCGCGGGACGCGACCGGCACCTCGTCGTCGGCACGGGGACGAGCAGCACCGCCGCGTCCGTCGACCTCATCACGGCCCTCGACCCCCGGGCGACGGCCGCGCTCGTCGCGGTCCCGTCGTACACGCGCCCCTCCCAGGAGGGCGTCGTCGAGCACGTCCGGCGCCTCGCGGCGGCGGCCCCCGTCCCGCTGGTCGTCTACAACGTCCCGTACCGGACGGGCCTGACCCTCACGGCGGACACGCTCCACCGGCTCGCCGACCTGCCCGGCGTGGCCGGGTTCAAGCACACGGTGGGCTCGATCGACGACACGACGGTCGCGTTCCTGAGCGCCCTGCGGCCCGACGTGTCCGTGCTCGCCGGCGACGACCTGTACGCGGGGCCGCTGATCTCCCTCGGCGCCCGCGGCGCGATCACCGCGAGCGCCAACGTGGCCCCGCGCGCCTATGCCGAGCTGATCGAGGCCTGGCGGCACGGCCCGGCGCACCGGGCCCGCACGGTGCACGACGCGCTCGTCCCGCTCACGCGCGCCCTCTTCGCCGAGCCCAATCCCGCGGTGATCAAGGCCGTCCTCGCCGCCGACGGCCGGATCGCCAGCCCTCGCGTGCGGCTCCCGCTGCTCCCGGCGTCCCTGGACGCGCTCTCGGCGGCCCTCGCGTCCCGCGACGCACTGCTGGGCTCCCTCCGGGCAGCCGGACCGGCGGCGGCCTCGGCCCACCGGCGCACCACCGACGCACCACCGCGCGGCACACGCGAGGACGCGCGGCCGGTCGGGAGGTGACCTTCCTCGATCATGACGATCGATTCCAGTATCGTTGCGACATGCATGCGATCGGATTACTCGCGAGCCTGCGCCGAGACCTCGGCTCGCGACGTCGAGCGGTGCTTCCGGTGGCGCTCGTACTGATCACCGCTGCTGCCACCGTGTCCTGCGGGACCGGGACCTCCGCCTGCGACCCGTCCCGGGTGCTGGCCACGGAGGCCGGGCCGGAGGACTCGGTGGACCTGAGCTCCCCGGACGTCGACCCGGGATCGATCGGCGAGACCCGGCTTCTCCACGAGCAGGACGGGTACGCGTTCTTCCTCGCCGAGTCGCTCGAGGCGGACACTGCCTTCTGCCTGTGGATCGAGCGCGACGGCGCGTTCATCGGCAGCGGGTGCGGGGGTCCGACGATCCGCACGAGCCTGCCCCCGGAGCAGGTCAGCGCTGCCTACGACGCGGGCGGTGACGTCGCCGAGCGGGCAGCGAGCGACTGGGACTGGACCAACGGGTGCCTGGCGGTCTCGACGTAGCGACCGCTCCCCCGACGCCGGCACGCGAGGTGGGCGTCAGAGCGCCCAGCCGATGCGGCCTTGCATCGGACCACCGCACGCCTCCGACCCTCCGGTGCGGACCATCTCGACGGACTTCTTCGTCTCGGCGACGACGACTCCGGCGGCGTCGAGCGCACGGAGCCCGATCGGGTTCCTCGGGGAGGAGAACGTGAAGGTCCAGGTGTCCCCCTCCCGTCCCGGCGAGAGTGCGGGTTCTGCGGTCCCAGGATCCGTCGGCAGCGGCGGGTACCACGGTTCGCCGTCGCCGTTGCTCAGCTGCACGTGCGCCACGTCGGCGGTCTCTCCCGTCAGCACGACCTCGAGGAGGCTGGGATAGGCGATCGCCGGGCAGTCTCGACCACCGCCGGAGAGCCGTGACACCAGCGCCACGACGACGACGAGCGCCCCGACGACGACGGCGGCCGTCCCGACCCAGACCGGCGGGCGCGGGCCCCGTGGTCGTGCCGGCCACGGCCTGTCGTCGACGTCTCGCTCTTCCATGCGTCCTCCCCGTCGTCGACCTGCCACGCATCATGCCCGAGGCCGTGCCGAGACTCCACGGGCCGCCGGGGTGGGCCACCCCCAGGGCGCTCGGAGAACCAGATGGCCTCGGACGGTGACGGTGCATTCGGTGGCGATTTTCCGTTGCCCCCGGGTGCGCACGCGTCGAGAGTGTCGGCATGCTGATCAGACGCGAGCGCCCGTCCGACGTCCCGGCGATCCGGGCGGTCACCGCGGACGCGTTCTCCGCGGTCGAGCACGCCGCCCCGTCCGTCGAGCCGGACGGCGCACCCGGCGAGGCCACCCTGGTCGGGTGGCTGCGCGAGGACGGCGGGTGGATCCCGGAGCTGTCGCTGGTCGCCGAGACCGGACTGCCCGACCCGCAGGTCGTCGGTCACGTGGTCGCCACCCGCGGGCGGCTCGGGGACCGGCCGGCGCTGGGGCTCGGGCCGCTCAGCGTCCGTCGCGACCACCAGCAGCGCGGAGTGGGTTCCGCGCTGATGCACACGATCCTCGGCGCGGCGGACGCCCTCGCGGAACCCGTCGTGGTGCTGCTCGGGGAGCCGGCCCTCTACTCCCGGTTCGGGTTCGTGCCCGCCAGCGCCCTCGGGATCGAGGCTCCCGAGCCGGCGTGGGGGGACTACTTCCAGGCGCGCGCCCTGAGCGCGTGGCGCGACGAGTACGCGGGCCGGTTCACCTACGCCGCCCCGTTCGACCGCCTGTGACGTGAGGCCGTGCGGCGTGCGCACGACGACGGGACGCCACCCGGGCGCCGAGCGCGCCCCTCTGCCTAGCCGAACGCCACGACGGCGACGCCCGCAGCGACCGTCAGGGGCGCGAGCACGAGGCCCTGCCGGACCACGTGCCACGCGGGCGGCGGCCCCTGCTCGAACGCGTGACGGCGGTACTGCTGCCACCACAGCACGGTCGCGAGCGACGCCCACGGCGTGACGAGCGGCCCGGCGTTCACCGCGACGAGCAGGGTCGCGAGCCGGTCGACGCTCTCCCCCGCCGCGGGCAGCAGCGCGAGGAACGCGGGCAGGTTGTTGACGAGGTTCGCCGCGACGACGCCGGTCGCAGCGAGCCGCGCGAGGTCGCCCGGGCCGGTGCCCGTGCCGGCGACGGCGGCGAGGAGGTCGCCGAGCCCGTGCGCGTGCCACGTCTCGACGACGACGAACAGCGCGGCGACGACGAGCGCCGACCGCCACGGCAGCATCTCCCGCACGGGCACGAGGGGCTGCACGCGCCGCCACCATGTCGCCAGCACGAGGACCGCGGCGCCCGCGAGCGCCGTCGGCGCGACGGGCAGCTCGACCGCGAACGCGACCGCGAGGAGCGCGACGACGGCGGCGGTGACCCGGAGGAGCACCTGGTCGGGCGGCGTCGGGCCGGTTCCCCCGAGCGTGAAGCGTCCGCGCAGGTCACGGCCGTGCAGCACGAGCAGGACCACGATCGTGACGGCGAGGACCGCGAGCGCGGGCGCCCACATCACCCCGACGTACCCGGAGCCGAACCGGTGCGCCGCGAGCAGGTTGGTCAGGTTCGAGACGGGCAGGAGCAGCGACGCCGTGTTGGCGAGCGCGAGGACCGTGAGAGCGAGCGGCAGGGGCCTCGTGCCCGTGCGGCGCGCGAGGGCGAGCACGACGGGCGTGACGAGCACCGCCGTCGTGTCGAGCGACAGCACGACCGTGCTCGCCGTCGCGAGGACCACGACGAGCCCCCACAGGGCGAGCCGCCGCCCCCGGGCGAGCCGCGCCGCCCGCCCGGCGACGGCGTCGAACAGGCCCGCGCCCGCGCACAGCTCGGCGACGACCGTGATCGCGAGCAGGAAGACCAGCACCGGGCCGGTCCGCGCGAGCAGGTCGCGCGCGTCGGCGGCGGGGAGCAGCCCGGTCGCGGGCAGCACGACGACGACCACCGCCGCGACGAGCCACAGCGGCACACGGCGGCGCGCCGGTGCTCCCGAGGCGTTCACGTCGCGATCGTAAGTCCCGCGACACGGCCACGGATCAGGGCCGCCCCCGAACCGCCGAACCCGGGGTCGGTCCCCACGACGCCGCGCCGGTGGGGAGCGATCCCGGGTTCGGCCTCGTGGTCGCGTTTTCTCCGTTAGTATCTGCGTATGCGTGAAGATATGAAGGCGTGCACCTTCGGGGTGGAGAGCCAGTACGTCGAGCTCGCGGCGGAGGTGTTCTCGCTGCTCGCGGACGCGACGCGCGTCCGGATCGTCCTCGCCCTGCGCGACACCGAGCTGCCGGTCAACGCGCTCGCGGAGATCGTCGGCAAGTCGCCGACCGCGGTCTCGCAGCACCTCGCCAAGCTGCGCTGGGGTCGCATCGTCCGCGCCCGGCAGGAGGGCAACCGCGTCTTCTACTCGCTCGTCGACGAGCACGCGCGGACGCTCGTGACCCAGGCCGTCTTCCAGGCGCAGCACGCCGTGGACGACCACCCCGCGCACCACGCCGACGACGCGCACGCCACGGTCGACGGCTCCTCCCCCGCCGCCGGGACCGCCACGTCCACGGCGGCGGACCGATGAGCACGACCCGCCCGGCCGCCGTCGACCACGACCACGACCACGACCACGACCACGACCACGACCACGACCATCATCACCGGGCCGGGCTGCGCGGCTGGCTGCACGAGGTGTTCGTGCCGCACTCGCACGACGCGGCCGACTCGATCGACGACGAGCTCGTCGCGAGCGGGCAGGGCATCCGGGCGGTCAAGGTGTCGCTCGTCGTGCTGGGCACGACGGCGCTGGCGCAGCTCGGCATCGTCGCGGTCAGCGGCTCGGTCGCGCTGCTCGCGGACACCGTCCACAACCTCTCCGACGCGCTCACGGCCGTGCCGCTGTGGATCGCGTTCGTGCTCGGCCGCCGCGCGGCGACGCGCCGGTACACCCACGGCTACGGCCGGGCCGAGGACCTCGCGGGCCTGTTCATCGTCGCGATGATCGCCCTCTCGGCGGTCGTCGCGGGCAACGAGGCGGTGCGACGCCTCGCGGATCCCCAACCTGTGGACAACCTGGGCTGGGTGATCGCGGCGGGGATCGTCGGCTTCGCGGGCAACGAGGCGGTCGCCGTGTACCGCATCCGGGTGGGTCGCCGCATCGGCTCCGCCGCGCTCGTCGCGGACGGCGTGCACGCGCGCACCGACGGGTTCACGTCGCTCGCGGTCGTGCTCGGCGCGCTCGGCGTCCTCGCCGGTCTCCCCCTCGCGGACCCGCTCGTCGGCCTGCTCATCACCGCCGCGATCCTCGTGCTGCTGTGGGGCACCGCGCGCGACGTCGGGCGCCGGCTCCTCGACGGCGTCGACCCGGACCTCACGGACCGGGCGCGCCACGCGCTCGACGGCGTGGACGGGCTGCAGGGTGTGGACGACGTCCGGCTGCGCTGGTCGGGCCACCGCCTGGCCGTCCAGGCGCGCGTCCTCGTGCCGCCGCAGACGCCGGTCGCCGTCGCCGACCGGACCTCGGCCGCAGCCGAGGCCAGGCTGCGGGGCGCGCTGCCGTCGGTCGGGACGGTCGACGTCGTAGTGGCGCCCGCCCGCTGACCGGCCGCCGGCGTCCCGCGCCGCCGAACCGGGGCTCGCTCCCGATTGGGCGCTCCCCTGGGCCGCCGAACCCGGGGTTCCTCCCCACGGGGCGGCGATCGTCGGGAGGGACCCCGGGTTCGGCACCGGCGGGAGCACGGGCGGACGTGGGTGGTCGGCGTGAGGATGGAGCATGCTGCTCGCCGAGGTCGCCGCCACGTCCGACGCCGTCGCCGCCACCCGCTCGCGCCTCGCCAAGCGCGCGGCGATCGCGGACCTGCTGCGCCGCGTCGCCGCCGACGTCGGCCCGGCCGGCCCGGCCGGTACGGCCGGCACCGCGGACGGTACCGACGGCGGGAGCGGGCGCGACGAGGTCGAGATCGCCGTCGCGTACCTCGCGGGCGAGCTGCGCCAGCGGCGCACGGGACTCGGGTGGCGCTCGCTGCGCGACCTGCCCACCCCGGCCGAGGAGCCGAGCCTCACCCTGACCGCGGTCGATGCCGCGTTCGCGCACATGGCCGACCTCTCCGGCCCCGGCTCGGCGACGGCCCGCCAGGCCGAGGCCGCGGCGCTGTTCGGTGCCGCGACGGCGCGCGAGCAGTCGCTCCTCGCGGGGCTCGTCTCGGGCGAGCTGCGACAGGGCGCGCTCGACTCGGTCGTGGTCGACGCCGTCGCGGAGGCCGCCGGGGTACCCGCCGACGCGGTGCGTCGCGCGGTCATGCTCGCGGGCGCGACGGGACCGGTCGCGCGCGCCGCGCTCACGGCCGGGAGCCCCGAGTCCGCGACCGAGGCTCTCGCGACGTTCCGGCTCACGGTGGGCCGCCCCGTCCGGCCGATGCTCGCGCAGTCGGCGCCCGACGTCGGCGCCGCGCTCGAGAAGCTCGGCGCCGGACCCGGGGCGGCCGCCGAGGACGGCGACGACGATGCCGGGGGCGAGCACCCGCCGTCAGGCACCGCGGTGGCCGTGGACGTCAAGCTCGACGGGATCCGCATCCAGGTGCACCGCGACGGCGACGACGTGCGCGTCTTCACGCGCTCGCTCGACGACATCACCGAGCGCGTCCCGGAGATCGTCGCCGCGACGCGGTCCCTCCCGGCCCGGGCGCTCGTGCTCGACGGCGAGGCGCTCGTCGTCGGGCCCGACGGCGTCCCGCGCCCGTTCCAGGAGACCGCCGCCCGCTCCGCGACCCAGGGCGAGCGGAGCGCTGCCGAGGAGGCCGAGCTCGCGGCGTCGCTCGAGCTGTCGCCGTTCTTCTTCGACGCGCTGCACGTCGACGGCCGCGACCTGCTCGACGAGCCGCTGCGCGACCGGCTCGCGGTGCTCGACGACGTGGCGGGCCCCCACGCCGTGCGGCGCCTCGTCACCGCCGACCCCGACGCCGCGACCGCGTTCTTCGAGGGCGCGGTGGCCGAGGGGCAGGAGGGCGTCGTGGTGAAGTCGCTCGACACCCCCTACGCGGCCGGGCGGCGCGGCGCGGGCTGGGTCAAGGTCAAGCCGCGGCACACGCTCGACCTCGTCGTGCTCGCGGTCGAGCAGGGCTCGGGCCGCCGCCGCGGGTGGCTGTCCAACATCTGGCTCGGCGCGCGCGACCCCGACGGCGGGTTCGTCATGCTCGGCAAGACGTTCAAGGGCATGACGGACGAGATGCTGGAGTGGCAGACGCGCCGGTTCCGCGAGCTGGAGACGTCCGACGACGGGTACGTGGTGCACGTCCGGCCAGAGCAGGTCGTCGAGATCGCGTTCGACGGGCTCCAGCGGTCCACCCGCTACCCCGGCGGCCTCGCGCTCCGGTTCGCGCGCGTGCTGCGCTACCGCGACGACAAGACCGCCGACGAGGCCGACACGATCGACGCGGTGCGCGCGCTCGTGCGGTAGGGGGTGGTCAGCGCGGGCGGGCCGAGGGGTCCGGCGCGACGAGCCGGACGGTGCCGTCCCGGTCGACGAGCGCTCGCCGGCCGGTCGCGTGGTCGAGCACGTCGACGACGTCGTCCTCCGGCATCACCGTCACGGTGAACAGCGGTCGGCTCCCGCCGATCGCGGGGTACGGCTGGAGCGCGCCCACCCCGGCCTCGGCGCGTGACCTCTGCTCGGGCGTCAGCCGTGCCCACGAGAGCCGCTCGCGCAGCCAGGTCGGCTGCGCCTCGACCGACCGCGGGAACCGCTCCAGGTCGCGGGCGAAGTCGGCGGGGCCGGCCGGGGGCAGGAAGCCGGGTTCGGTGTCGACGTCGAACGACGCGTCGACCTCGCCGTCGGCGCGCACCGTCATGGAAATGGTGAACCAGGCCCCCCGGCCGGGCGCCGCCGTCGCCGCCCGCAGCTCGGCGAGCGCCTCCGCGAACGTCGAGGAGGTCGGCTTCTGCGCGAGGGGCGGTGGCCACGCGCCGCGGAGCGACACGTGCGACTGCGTCCGGTCGGCCACGACGAACGCGCGGTACGACAGCTCGTCCCACGGCTCGGTCTGGGCCGCCGCCAGTTCCTGCGCCAGCACGCCCAGCAGGCGCGTCTGCGCCTCGGCCGCGGCGGCCTGCTCGGCGGAGGGCCGCTCCTCCCCTCGCCTTCCGAGCGGCCACCAGCCGCCGCGCGGGCTCACGGGCGCGCCGTCCTGACCCGCGCCGCGCCGCGACCCGGCGCTCCGAACACGACGACCGCCATCGCACGCCTCCCCGTCCCGGCCCTCGACCGGGGCCGACCCCCGCGCATTCTTCCGCACGCCCGAACCCCGCCCGTCCCGGGAGACGACCGTGCCCGCGTCACGGCACGAGGCCGTGACGCGGGCACGTCGGGTGCGGGTCAGCAGGTCGGGACGGTGACCGTCTGCTGGACCGTCTGCTCGCCGTCGGGACCGGTGGCGGTCACGGTGACCACGAGGTCACCGGTCACGCCGCGGGCCGCGAACGACTGGTAAGCGTTCGCCCCGGGCGCGACGTCCGTGAACGTCTTGGCCCCGAGCGCCGAGGCGAGCTCGACGTCCACCGCGGCGTCGGAGACGTTCACCGCGCGGACCGCGACGTACGGCTTGCCGGCCAGGCAGCGCGGGCTGAGCGTGACCTCGACGAGCTCGACGTCCGCCGGCTCCTCCAGGGCGTCGATCGCGCCCTGGAGCGCGAGGCGCGCGTCGCGCAGCGCCTCGTCCGACGCGGCGGCGTCGTCCCGGGTCTCGGTCGCCGCGGCGAGCGCCGTGCGGAACGCCTGCCACGACTCGGGGCTGTACCCGTCGTCGGTCAGGGCCTCCGCGCTCGTCACGAGGTTCTCGAGCCGACGACGCTCGGCCGGCACGAGCTGGTCGGTCGCCAGCCCGAGACGGCGCGCCCGCTCGTCGACCTGCGCCTGGGCGGCGCCGGCGTCGGCGAGGAGCGACCGCGCGGCGGTGAGCTCGCGCGAGAAGACGCCCGCGTCGATGCGGCCGTACCGCTCGATCTCCGCCTCGAACGCCGCGGCGTCCTCGACCGACGCCGCGAGCGCGGCCGTGTCGGTCGGCGGGACCTCGACCTCGTACGCGTCGGTGAAGAACCGCATGCTGTCGAGGTTCGCGACGTACGGGTGGTCGGCGTACGCCTCGGTGGACAGGCGCACCCACACCTGGTGCTTGCCGCGGACCGTGGTCGGCAGGTCGACGACGGCCGTGCCGTCCGTCGTCCAGCTCGACCCGGTGTTGGCCAGCGGGACGGTGACGAACGGCTCGCCCGGGTTCGCCGGGTCGAACGCGTCGAGGTACACCGACAGCGCGGAGTTGCGCCCGGACCGGTTGGAGTTGTGCACGTAGTGCACGGAGAGCTGGTCGAGCGCGGCGGAGCCGAGGTCGATCTCGCCGTACGCGAGCCAGTCGCCGTCCGCGGTCCCGCCGACGTTCGTCACCGGCCCGCTCGTCCACGTCGAGCTCTCGTTCTTCAGCCCGCGGCCCGAGTTCGAGGTCCAGGCCTCGGACTCGACGACGACCGACGTCGGGCCGCCCGGCGCGAACGTCAGGCTGTCGAGGTTCGCGACGTACGGGTGGTCGGCGTACGCCTCGGTCGACAGGCGCACGAACACCTCGTGCGTCCCCTGCACCGTGTCCGGCAGGACGACGGTCGCCGTCCCGTCGGCGGTCCAGCTCGAACCGGTCGTCGGCAGCGGCACTGTGACGAACGGCTCGCCCGGGTTCGCCGGGTCGAACGCGTCGAGGTACACCGACAGCGCCGAGTTGTTCCCGGACCGGTTCGAGTTGTGCACGTAGTGGACCGACAGCTCGCCGAGCGGGAGCTCACCGAGGTCGACCTCGCCGTAGGCGATCCAGTCGCCGTCCGCGGTGCCGCCGACGTTCGTCACCGGCCCGCTCGTCCACGTCGAGGACTCCTTCTTGAGCCCGCGACCGGAGTTCGCGGTCCAGTCCTCGGCCTCGATCGTCACGGCCGGCGACTCGCCCGGCTGGCCCGGGGCCGTCGGGTCCTCGGCGCTGAACCGGAACCAGTCGAAGTTGCCGACCCAGTTCCGCCCGGACGGCGCGAGCAGCTCGAACGTGACGGCCTTCGCGTCGACGAGCGCCTGCACATCGCCGAGCTCCGCCGTCACCTCGGTGTACTTGCCCCAGCCGCTCGTGCCCTTCAGGTCCACGGTCGCGACCACGGGGCCGTTCACGTCACCGGCGTGCACGCGCACGGTGCTGGGCGTGTCCGTCGGGGCGAAGCTCGTGTCGTACCGGACCGTGAGGAAGCGCGGCGGCGTGTCCCCGGCCGCGGTCTCGAAGGTCATGTCGCGGTACTGCACCCACGACCCGGAGCGCACGCCGCCGAGGTTGCCCGACGAGCTGTTCGCCTCGTTCTTCAGCTCACCGCCCGACCACGCCTCGGACTGCTCGGCCTCGAGCGTGCGGTAGCCGCCGCCCGTGAGGTCGAGCGCGTCGATCGCCGCGCCGAGCCGGTCTGCCGCGAACCGCAGCGCGATGCTCGTCGCGGCCTCGTCCGCGAGGGCGTCCTGCGCCTGGGTCAGCGCGGTGGAGAACCGGTCGAACGTCACCGAGGAGTAGTTCCCGTGCCGCACGAGCACGGCGTCGTCGACGAGCCCGGCGAGCGCGTCGCGCTCGGCGGACGCCACGGACAGGCGCAGCGGGGAGAGCACCGAGACGCCCTGTCCGCGCAGCGACGACGCGGCGACGCCGTCGGCAAGCGCACCGTCGCCCAGGTGGACGTAGAAGCGCGCGTCGGCGGACGCCGTCCCCGTCAGGGAGACCGTGAGCGCGGTCGGCGACGCGACCGTCACGGCCGCCGTGACGCCGTCGGGCAGCCCGACGACGTTCGCCGCCCCGCCCGCGACGAGGTCCGTGCCGGCGGGCGCGGCGAACCGCGCGCCGTCGAGCGTGAGCGTCACGGTCGCGTCGAGCACGCCGCCGTCGCCGGTCTGCACGGTCGTGGGGTCAGCGCTGACGCGCGGTCCCTCGGCGGGCTCGTCGGTGGCGGTGCTCATCGAGAACGCGGGCTCGGTGTCCGTGCCCCAGTCGCTCGGCTGCTCGCCCATGCGGAACGCGAGGTCCGCGCCCCCGATCACGGTCGCGTAGTCGACCCACGTGTTGCCGAACGGTGCGCCGTCGAGCGTCGCGGACTGGACGTAGAACGCGTCCTCGGAGACGCCGTCGGCCGTGACCGTGAAGGCGCTGCCGTCGTCGTAGGTGATGGTCGTGGAGTCGAAGAACGGCGAACCGATCTGGAACTCGTCCGACCCGGCGGTCACCGGGAACAGGCCGACGGCCGCGGCGACGAACATCGTCGACATCGTGCCCGCGTCGTTGTCCATCGTGGGGAGCATCCCGCGCGGGTCGAGCTGGTAGACCTTCGTCTTCACGGGCGGCGTGAACTCCCCGCCGCCGCTCGGGACCGCGCTGGAGGAGCCGGTCGCGATGTACCTGTTCCAGGTCTCCTTCGTGTAGATCGCGCGCGCCCACTTCTGCGTGAGGCTCGGCTCGCCCGTGTAGTTGAAGAGGTACGGCGCCTGCAGGTCGATCTCGTTGGCGTTCGAGTGGAGCATGGCCTTGCCGTCGTCCGGTGCGTGCTCGCCGAACATGTGGCGCATCGCGAGGCGCGCCGCCTCGGGGCCGCCCATCGCCTCGACGAGCGCGTCCATGTCGTACGCGTCGTACCAGTGGTACTGCCAGAGCGTGCCCTGGTAGAGGCTCGCGGCCTCGAACTTCGCGTAGTCGGCGCTCTGCCACGAGCCGTCGGCGGCGCGCGGGGTGAGGAGGCCGACCTGCGTGCCGTCGGCCGCGGTCCACGCGCCCGGCTTGGTGAGCTTCTCGATGGGCCACGACGCCTGCTCGCGCATCGTCTGCGCCTCGTCCGTCAGGCCGAGCTCGTCCGCGATCACGGACAGGCCGTACTGGTCGTAGCCGCGCTGCACCGACGCGCCGGGGTTGCCCGCCACGTACCCGCGCTGGAGCTCGTCCGCGCTGTACTGCCCGGCGAGCCGCTTGAGCGCCGGGTACGCCTCGTCGAGGCGGTCGAACCCGTCGAATCCCTTGGCGATCGCGTCCGCGACCACGACGGACGACCGCTCCCAGCGGACCGTCGGGACCGAGTGCACGAACCCGCCGAGGCCGCTGCCCGTGCCGGTCGCCTCGGCGTCCGCGAACAGGTAGACGAGCGACTGCACCATGTCGCGGTACAGCGCCGGGTCGATGTAGGCGATGACGGAGAACTTGCGGAAGTCGTCCCACGTGGCCCACGAGTCGTAGTACGTGAAGCCCTGCGCCGCGTGCACCGCGCCGTCGACGCCGCGATAGGTGCCGGACGTGCTCGTCGCGTTCATCGGCATCGCGAACATGCGGTACAGGTGCGTGTAGAAGAGCTTCTGGAGCTCGCCCGTCGGGTCGGTCGCCGTCGAGGCGTCGATCGCGACCCGCCCGAGCGTCGCGTTCCACTCGGCGCGCGTCCGGTCGCGGATCGCGTCGAACGACAGGTCACCGAGCTCGACCGCCTGGTCGGTCCGCGCCTGCTCGACGCTCACCGGCGACAGCGTGACCTGCAGGCCGACGTCCCCCGCGTCGGCCGGGTCGAACGTGAGGATCGCGCCCGTGTCGACGCCGTCCTGGGACGTCGCGTCGACGAGCTTGTCGTCGTCGCCCCACGTCTGCACCGTCGCGGGCTGCAGCGTGCGCGCGGTGTAGTAGAGCGTGTAGGCGGCGTTGTAGAAGTAGCCCGTGACCTGGCCGGACAGCTCGACGGTGCCGTCCGCGCGCGTCTCGACCTGCACCGAGGACGAGCGGCGGCTCGTGTTGTTGGTCTCGAGGTCGACGACGAGGCTCGGCGTCGAGCCCTCGGGGAACGCGTAGCGGTGCACGCCCGAGCGCGTGGTCGCCGCGACCTCGGCCTCGATCGTGCCCGGCGCGGCCGCGATGGCGCCGTCCTTGCCCGCGACGTTGCCGAGCCCGACGGAGTAGAAGCCCGGGCCGGCCTGCTCGTCGTCGTGCGAGAAGGTGTGCGCGTACGTGCCCGTGCCCGGCCGCGCGGTGTACGACCCGGAGGTCGGGACCACGAGGATGTCACCGCCGCCGCCGGAGCCCCCCACCCCGTCGAGGTTGGTGTGCGTGAAGCCCGAGATCTTGGACTGCGCGTAGTCGTAGCCGGTGTTGTTGCGCCCCGGCGTCGTGCGCGGGTTCACCTTGGCCAGGCCGTTGGGCGCCTGCGCGGCGGGCATGTCGTTGCCGTAGTCGCCCTCGGTGCCGACGAACACGTCGACGAGCGACGCGAGGTCGCTCTCGGCGGCGGGCACCACGGGGGCCGCGACCGCGGCAGCGGGCGGCAGGACGCCGACGGCGAGCGCGGCGGCCAGAGCCCCGGCGAGGGCTCCGCCGAGCCGGCTGCGGCCTCGTCGGGGATGGGGGTCGGACGTCGGGCTGGCCCCGCGTCGTCCGACAGCGCTGTCAAGACGCGCGGCAGATGGTCTGGCCACGAGAGTTCTCCTTGGGGGGGGTCGTGCCGAGGCTGCTCCGCCTCGCCGCCCTCACGGTACGTGTCGTCCCCGCCGACCTCAAGACCCCGCCCCCGAAGTTCACCTGCCCGACGGACGGTCGTCCCCGCGGCGCTACCCGCCGCCCGGGCGCCCGCTCGCACCGTCCGCGACCGGGCCGAGACGGTCGAGCCACGCCCGGACCGGGCCGAGCGACACGAGCCCCGACCCGGCTCCCGCGAGCTCGTCCGGGGTGCGCGCGAGCGCGTCCCGCGCACGACGCGCGAGGCGCGCGTCCCCCAGCCGGACGGCGGTCTCGGCCACGAGCGCCCACCGCAGCTCGCGCAGGTGGTCGGCCGGGGGCTCGGGTGCCACGCGGACCAGGTCGGCGGCGGCCTCGCGGTCGCCGGCGTCGAGCGCGAGCAGCGGCGCGACCCACGGCGCGTACGGTCCCGCGTCGCCGAGCCCGGCGAGCGGGCGGCCGTGGCGGAGCCGCACCGTGAGCAGCGCGAGCGGGAGCAACCCGTCGCGCACGCCCGGCATGCGCACCCCGGCCAGCAGGTCGTCGGCGGCCCGGTACGCGCGCGCCGCAGCGTCGGGCGCGGAGGTCTCGGCGTCGCGCATCGCCCGGTACCAGGCCGTGAGCATGGGGACGACGGGCGACTCGTACCCGGCCGCGACGTCCTCCGCCGCGGCGGCGTGGGCGTCGGCGTCGCCGAACCGCCCGGCCCCCGCGGCGGCCTGCATCCGGACGAGGTGCCCGAGGATCGCGAACGTCGGCAGGTCGTGGGCGGCGGCGAGCTCGACGAGCTCGGCGCCGGTCGTCTCCCGCTCGGCGCCCGCGCCCGGGCGTTGGAACGACTGGAGGAAGCGGGCGTTGAGCGCGAGCGCGAGCGTCCCCGGGTCGCCGACGGCGCGCGCGACGCTCACCGCGTCCTGGGCCGCGGCCCAGGCCCACGCGTCGCGCGTCCCGCGGTGCTCGATCCCGACGACGGCGAGCAGGCGCGCCCGCAGCACCGGGCTCGCCTCGGAGCCCAGGCGGCACAGCGTGCGCCGCGCCACGCCGACGAGCGCGGCGGCCGCCTCGGGGTCGTCGCTCCGGGTCCAGACGGCCGGGACGTCGTACGCCGTGACCGTGCGCGCGGTGAGCACCGGGTCGCCCGTCGCCTCGGCCGCGAGCGCCGCGGCGACCCGCTGCTGCTGTGCGGTCGCGAGGTGGTCTCCCCCGGCGATCGCGAGCGTGCGCGCGACGTCGACCGTGGACCGCAGCTGGGCGCGCGAGGTCGGGGCCGTGACGGCGAGGCGGGGGCCCGGCGTCGGGCCGTCGAGCGACGGCGCCTGGGCGAGCACGTCGCGCTCGAGCCGCACGAGCTCCGGTCCTGGGTCGAGGCCGAGCTCGTCGGCGAGCCGACGACGCGCCCGGCGCACGACGTCGAGCGCGTCGGACTGGCGGCCCTCGCGGTACAGCGCGAGCGCGAGCAGCGCCCACGCGTGCTCGCGCCACGGGTGCGCGGCGGCGTGCGCGTCGAGCGCGGCGACCGCCTCGCCCGGGCGCCCGTCCGCGAGCAGCGCCTCCGCGAGCAGCTCGACCGCCCGCGCGTGCACCTCCGCGAGGTGCCGCCGCTCGGCGCGCACCCACGCGCGGTCCGGCAGGTCGGCGTACGGCTCCCCGCGCCACGCCGCGACCGCGTCCTGCAGCGCACGCGTGTCCGACGGCGCGTCCCCGACCCCGAGCCCCGGCGTGGCGCCGGGTGCCGCGGCGGCCAGGCCGTGCGTCGTGCGTCCACCGACCAGGGCGACGGCCGCCTCGATGCGCGCCGCGTCGAGCGCGCCGTCCGGGACCCGCAACGCGTAGCCGCCGTGCTCGGTGACGAGGACGCGCGGCCGCGTACGCGGTGCGCGCTCGGGCTCCAGGCGACGGCGCAGGTCGCCGACGAACGTCGCGAGGGCACCGCGCCGGGCGCGGAGGTCGCGCTCCGCGTCGTCGTCCCACAGGTCCGCCGCGAGCCGCTCGAACGACACCGGACGACCGCGTGCGGCCGCCAGCCGCGCCAGGAGCTCGCGCTGACGCGGCCCGCCCGGGTCGACCTCCGCGCCGTCGCGCAGCAGCCGGACCGGCCCGAGCACCTCGATGCGCAGCTCCACCACCCGGCCATTCTCGCCGGGCCGTGCCGCGGCGGCGACGAGGGCGGCGTGCGCGCGGCCCGGGCGGCGCGCGGCACTGATCAGACGCTGATCCGCCGCTCCGAGGATGGTCGCGAGCCGCCCGGCACGACCTCCGGCGGCCCGAACCACCCGAGAGAGGACCCACCCATGCACATCCCCGGCTTCGAGACCCGCACCGTCGAGGTCGCGCCCGGCGTCGCGCTGCGCGCGGAGACCGCGGGCGACGGCCCGACCGTCGTCCTGCTGCACGGCTTCCCCCAGACCCGCCACATGTGGCGGCACGTCGCCCCGGACCTCGCGCGCGACCACCGTGTCGTCGTACCCGACCTGCGCGGGTACGGCGACAGCGCCAAGCCCGCCGCGACGACGCCCGACGTCTACGCCAAGCGCACCATGGGCGCCGACGTCGTCGCGCTCGCCGACGCGCTGGGCGTCGACCGGTTCGCCCTGGTCGGCCACGACCGGGGTGCGCTCGTCGCGTTCCGCGCCGCGCTCGACCACCCGGACCGCGTGAGCCACCTCGGGATCCTCGACGTCGTGCCCACGCTCGACACGTGGGGCGTGCTGCACGGCGTGGACGCCGCGGTCGCGTTCCACCTCTACCTCATGGCCCAGCCGCCGGGCCTGCCCGAGGCGATGATCCGCAACAGCGCCGACGCGTTCTTCGGGTCCTTCCTCGACGCGTGGACCCAGGACCCCGCGTCGATCCCCGCGGACGTCCGCGCGCACTACCTCGCGGCGAGCCGGGACGCCGTCGACTCGATCGTCGCGGACTACCGCGCGACGGCGACCGTCGACGTCGAGCACGACCAGGCGTCGCTCGACGCCGGGGACCGGCTGGCCATGCCGGTCACCGTGGTGCAGCAGGACTGGGGCGCGCAGCTCGGGTACGACGCCGCGGGCGTCTGGCGGCGCTGGGCACCGGACCTGGAGCACCTCACGACGACGGCCGGCCACTTCATGGCCGAGGAGGCCCCGGCCGACGTCGCGGCGGTCGTGCGGGCGCTCGGCCGGCGCTGACCGGGCGGCCCCGCGGTCCGTCCTGCCGCGGACGTCAGCCCCGGGCCCCACCCCGAGATCGACCCACCCGTCGTCAGGTCGACCCCCTGAGGGTCGATCTCGGACGCTCGGGCCGATCTCGCGCACCTGTCGCGCGTCCGTCTCAGCGGTACCAGTCCTCGTCGATCGTCGCGAGGCGCGACGGGTGCGCCTCGGGCCCGAGGCCGTAGAACCGCTGGAAGCTCATGAGGAGCGGACGCCACCGGTCGGGGTCGACGCGGTGCGCGGTCCCCGGCATGCGGACGCTCTCGTGGACGTGCACCCGCGTCACGCGCACCTCGAACGCGACGAGCGACCCG
The DNA here is from genome assembly GCF_051844275.1 of Cellulosimicrobium sp. CpK407. NCBI lineage: Bacteria > Bacillati > Actinomycetota > Actinomycetes > Micrococcales > Promicromonosporaceae > Cellulosimicrobium > Cellulosimicrobium sp. CpK407. The sequence goes on along the minus strand of NZ_JBGNYC010000013.1, from coordinate 38,155 downwards.
GCGCGGGCGGGATCGTCGCGCCCGAGCGGGTGGGCGTGCACGAGCCGCGCCTCGACCGCGACGGGGCACTGCGCGGCGCGCGGCGGCGCGACCGTGTCCGACGCGACGGGCGTCAGCCCCGCACGCGCGAACTTGTCCGGCTCGTAGCGGTACCCGACGGACGCCTTGCGCTCCGGGACCGGGTCCCGCCCGGTCGTCAGGGCGAGGCGGTCGACGGCGTCGACCTCGGCCGTCGAGGGCAGGTTCACGACGACCTCGCCCGTCGCGAGGAGGTTCAGCGCCGTCTGCGAGCGCGCGCCGAGGCCGAGCACCGCCGTGCGGCCCAGCCAGAACACCGACGACATCGGGGCGAGGTTGACGCGGCCGTCGGTGCTCACCGTGCTGAGCAGCGCGACCGGCGTGCCGAAGTACAGGATCCCCGGGTCGATCACGACGTGCGACGGGGCGGGGCGGGTCGAGGTGGTGGTCACGGACCCAGCCTCGCCGCGCGCGGACGCGACGTCTGGCGGCCGTCGGACGTCGCGTCCGGGGCGCGACGGCGGCGCCTACGACAACAGCACGGCGACCCGGTCGGCGCGGTCGTCGTCGGGCCGCGTGCCCTCCTCGACGACCTGCCGCGCGAGCTCGCGCAGACGGACGTTGCGCTCGTTCGACGCGCGCTTGAGGAGCGCGAACGCCTGCTCGGGCCGGACCCCGAGCGTCGCGGCCACGACCCCCTTCGCCTGCTCGATCGGGCCCCGGCTGTCGGCCGCGGCCGTGATATCCCGCTGCGCCTGGCGTCCGGCCTGCGCACGGACCGGTCGCGTCACGTCGACGAAGTACCCGAGCAGCTCGACGACCCGACCCGTGTCGCGGTCGCGCCGCCCCTGGCCGACGACGACGAGGACACGCTCCCTGCCGCGCGCGTCCATGATGCGGTGCAGGCTCGAGAAGGGTGCGCCGTCCCGCCGTGCGCGTTCCAGCACGTCCCGGACGCGCTCACGGTCGTCGGGGTGCTTGTGGGCCAGCACGAGCGACGTCGTCGGCACGACGTCGCCCGGCTCGAAGCCGTGCAGGCGGTACGTCTCGGCCGACCACCACCAGGTGTCGGTCGCGAGGTCGACCCGGTACTGCCCCAGGGTCGTGTCGTCGGCGAGGGACAGCGGGTGCAGCGTGGCGTGATCCTCCAGGGACATGGGTCGTCTCCGTCGTGGTTCAGCGGGTCGTGAGCCAGGTCCAGACTCAAGACCCGGACTGTAGTCCGACGCGATGTTTCTGCAACCCGCCGCCTGCACGGTGCTCCGACGGTGCAGGTGGGTCGCCGAGCGAGCGCCCGGGGTGGTGGAAAACTGGACGAGGTGCACGAGGACCGGACGGAGGCGGACGTGGGCGCGTCGGAGCTGCTGGGCCTCCTCGTCCGAGCGCTCGCCGAGGCCGACGGCGACCTGCCGATGCCCGAGCGCATGTGTCAGGCGTGCGCCACGGCGCTCGGCGCCGAGAGCGCCGCATTGACGGTCGCGGCGACGGCGGACGAGCGGCTCACGGTCGCCACGGCCGACGGGGTCGCGGCGCGCGTCGAGGACCTCGAGGAGACCCTGGGCGAGGGGCCAGCCCAGCTCGCGCTGGCCGAGGACCGCGTCGTGGTGCGCGAGGCCGACGGGAGCCGTGACGGCGGCGCCTTCCCGGTGTTCTCCCGCGTCGTCGGACCGATCAGCGGGCCCGCCACGTACCACGCCGTCCCCATGCACGCCGGTGGCCAGGTCGTGGGGGTGCTCAGCCTGTTCACCGCCTCCACCACGCTCGCGCGCGAGGCGGGCGACGTGCAGTTCCTCGCTGACGTCGTCGGGCTGTCGCTCCTGGCCGACCTGGAGTCGCTCGACTGGTCGACGCGCGCCGAGGTGCACCAGGCGACGGGGATGGTCACGGTCCAGCTCCGGGTCGCGCCCCGCGACGCGCTCGCCGTGCTCCGGGCTCACGCCTTCGCTCGGTCGGCCACGCTCGAGGAGGTCGCCGAGGAGGTCGTCGGACGACGCCTGAGCTTCACGTACGACGCGAGCGACACCGTCCGGACGCAGCGGGCCGAGGAGCCCTGACGCACGACCCGAGCGGGCCCGGCCGGGCAGCCTTAGGCTCGACGGCGTCGTCCTGTCCGCCCGAGGGGAGCCGCCGTGCGCGCGACCGTCATCCACGCCCCGTACGACGTCCGCGTCGAGCAGCGCGACGACCCGCGACTGCTCGCACCGACCGACGCGATCGTGCGCGTCGAGGCCGCGTGCGTGTGCGGCTCGGACCTGTGGACGTACCGCGGGGCGAACCCGATCGACCACCCCGTGGCGATGGGTCACGAGTACGTCGGCACCGTCGAGGAGGTGGGCGCCGACGTCCGGACCGTGCGCCCGGGAGAGCTCGTCGTCGGGTCGTTCTTCGCGTCCGACAACACGTGCCCGATCTGCCGCGCCGGCTACCAGACGTCGTGCGTCCACCGGGAGCCCGTGCGCGGCGCCCAGGCCGAGCTGCTGCGCGTCCCGCTCGCCGACGGGACGCTCGTCGCGACGCCCGAACGTCCCGACGACGACCTGCTGCCCGGGCTGCTCACCGCGTCCGACGTGCTGGGCACCGGCTGGTTCGGCGCCCGCGAGGCGCAGGCGGGACCGGGCCGGTCGATCGTGGTGGTGGGCGACGGCGCCGTCGGCCTGCTCGCGGTCCTCGCCGCCGCGCAGCTCGGGGCGGAGCAGGTCATCGCCATGAGCCGGCACGCGCCTCGCCAGGAGCTCGCGCGGGCGTTCGGCGCGACCGAGGTCGTCGCCGAGCGCGGCGACGACGGCGTCGCGCGCGTCCTGGATCTCACCGACGGGCTCGGCGCGCACGGCGTGGTGGAGGCGGTCGGCACGCCGGAGTCGGTGGCCCAGGCGCTCGGGGCCGTGCGCCCCGGCGGACACGTCGGCGTCGTCGGGCTGCCGCACGGCGTCGAGCTCCCCGTCGTCGACATGTTCTACCGGCACGTGCACTGGTCGGGCGGTCCGGCGCCGGTCCGCCGGTACCTGCCCGAGCTGATGGACCTCGTCCTCGAGCGTCGCATCGACCCCGCGCGCGTGTTCGACCTCGAGCTGTCGCTCGACGACGCGGCCGAGGGCTACGCCGCGATGGACGAGCGCCGCGCGATCAAGTCCCTGCTGCGCCCCTGACGCCGGCCACGGACGCCCGCGCCACCGACGAGGCCGTCCGTGTGCGAGCAGCGGCTCCCGGCGGGACCATCGCTGACGTGGGACGTCGCGCGCGCATCACCCGCTCCGGGGCCGTGCCGAGGCACGCGCACGCGCTCGTGCTCGCGCTCGTGCTCGTGCTCGGGACGACCGCGGGCTGCACGGTGAGCCGGCAGGACCCCGGGCAGGCGACCGCGGCCGTGGCCGACGCGCTCGCCCAGGCCGGGTCGGCGGTCGAGACGACGCGGCTCACCGTGCGCCTGCTCGACGCCGACCGCGTCACCACGCCCGTCGCGGACGCCGCGGTGCTGGACCAGGTGCGCGTGCTCGAGGAGTCCACCACGGCGCTCACGACCCTCGTCCCGCCCGACGACGTGTCGTCCGCGCAGCGCGACGCCGGTCTGGTGGCCGTCGCGGACGCGACGCGCGAGGTGGTCGCGGCGCGCGCGTGGGTCGCGCGCGAGGCGGGCGGCGACCTGTCGGAGGCCGGCGGGGTCCCCCTCACGGCGTCCGAGCTCGAGGCCGACCTCGCCCGCGCCGCCGACGACGTGGACACGGCCCTGGCCCTGGCGGGTGGCGCGTGAAGCGGCTCCTCGGGGTCGCGCTCGGCATCCTCACGGCGATCGGCGGGTTCGTCGACATCGGGGACCTGGTCACGAACGCCGTCGTCGGGTCGCGGTTCGGGCTGTCGCTCGTGTGGGTCGTGGTCGTCGGCGTGGTCGGCATCTGCCTGTTCGCGTCGATGTCCGGCCGCGTGGCGGCGGTGAGCGGGCGCGCGACGTTCGAGATCATCCGCGAGCGCCTCGGCCCCCGCGCGGCGGGCGCGAACCTCGCGTCGTCGTTCGCGATCAACCTGCTCACGCTCACGGCCGAGGTGGGCGGCATCGCGCTCGCGCTGCACCTCGCGAGCAGCGTCGAGCCGCGGCTGTGGGTCCCGGTGGCGGCGCTCGCCGTCTGGCTCGTGCTGTGGCGCGTGAAGTTCCAGGTCATGGAGAACGTCGCGGGGCTGCTCGGGCTGCTGCTCGTGGGGTTCGGGGTCGCGCTCTTCCTGCTCGGCCCGGACTGGGGCGAGCTGCTGCGCCAGGCCGTGCCGCCCTCTCCCCCGGCGACGGAGCACGTCGCGACGTACTGGTACTACGCCGTCGCGCTGTTCGGGGCCGCGATGACGCCGTACGAGGTGTTCTTCTTCTCGTCCGGCGCCGTCGAGGAGGGGTGGACCGCGAAGGACCTCGCGCAGAACCGGGTCAACGTGCTCGTCGGGTTCCCGCTCGGCGGGCTGCTGTCCGTCGCGATCGCCGCGTGCGCGGCCGTGGTGCTCCTGCCGGCGGGCATCGAGGTGTCGTCGCTGTCGCAGATCGTGCTGCCCGTGGCCGAGGCCGGCGGGACGCTCCTGCTCGCGGTCGTGATCGTCGGGATCGTCGCGGCGACGTTCGGCGCGGCGCTGGAGACCGCGCTGTCGAGCGGGTACACGCTCGCGCAGTACCTCGGCTGGTCGTGGGGGAAGTTCCGCCGCCCGGCCCGCGCCGCGCGCTTCCACGTCACGATGGTGGTCGCGCTGCTCCTGGCCGTCGCCATCCTCATGACGAGCGTCGACCCGGTGGCGGTCACCGAGATGTCCGTCGTGTTCTCCGCCGTCGCGCTGCCCCTCACGTACGTGCCGATCCTCCTCGTCGCGAACGACCCGGAGTACATGGGCGAGCACGTCAACGGGCGCGCGACCAACGCGCTGGGCATGGTGTACCTGGTGATCGTGGTCGCCGCGGCCGTCGCGGCGATACCCCTGATGATCGCGACGGGAGCGGGGTCATGAGCCGGGACGCCTCCACGCCGACGGGGGTGCGCGTCGTGGACGCGCGCCTGCACCTGCTGAGCCGCCAGGTGCTCGACGTCGACGGCGAGCCGGTCACGACCGTCGACGACCTCGAGCTCGTCGCCACGGACGGCGCGGACGGCAGCGCTCGGGACGACGGGCCGCGCGACGCGGTGCCCGGCGAGCCGGCGGAGGTCGGCGCGATCCTCACCGGCCCGGTGCTCGTGACGCGCCTCCTCGGCGGCCGACCGCCCGCGTCACGCTGGGAACGGGTCCGGTGGGCCGACGTCGGGCACGTGGGGACGGCGCTCGAGCTCACCGTCCGCGCGGACTCGCTCGACCTGCACTGGACCGAGGACTGGCTGCGCGAGCACGTCGTCGGCCGCGTCCCCGGCGGCCGGCACGACCCCGAGGAGGAACCGTGATCCTCGGCGACCTGCTCGACGCGCACGTCCTGGGCCCGGACGGCGAGGGCCTCGGCTTCCTCGTGGACGTCCGGCTCGCGCTCGACACGCTGCCCGACGGCGGCCCGTCCGACGCCGGGGACGACCCCGACGACGCGCACCCGGAGGACCGTGCCCTGAGCGCGAGCGTCCGGCGACGCAGCCGGGTCGGGCGGGCGCGCGTCGTCGGGATCCTCGTGAGCCCGCGCACGGGCGGGTCGTTCCTCGGGTACGAACGCACGGGCGTCACCGCTCCGTGGCCGGTCCCGCAGCTCGTGCGTCGCCGGCACCGCGGGACGTTCCTCGTGCCGTGGGACGACGTCGCCGCCGTCGGGCAGGGCGAGGTCCGCCTCGCGCCGGGGTACCGGCAGGACGACGCCGCCCTGCCGTGACGTCGGGCGCGACGGCCGGCCCGAGAGGCACTCCCGGTCGGGAGAGGCACCTCCGCGTGCGGCGCCCGCCCGGGGCGCAGCGCTCGGCGCGTTGCGAGCGGGCCGGGGCCCCGTGACGCTGGACGGGACGGTGAAGCCACCCGCCGTCAGCCGTCCGGGCGGAGGCACGAGGACACCGTCGCCCTGCCCGGCGACACGGGAGGACCCATGAAGGCGCTGTTCGTGAGCTGCACGCTCAAGAAGTCCCCGGAGCCGTCCAACACCGAGGCGCTCGGGCGGGTGGTCGCCGAGGCGCTGCAGAACCGCGGCGTCGAGGTCGAGCACGTGCGGCTCGTCGACCTCGACGTCCTGCCGGGCGTCGTCACCGACGCCGGTGCGGGCGACGACTGGCCGCGCGTGCACGAGCGGCTGCTGGCGTCGCAGATCCTCGTCGTCCTCACGCCCACGTGGCTGGGCCGCCCGTCGTCGGTCGCCCAGCGCATGCTCGAGCGCATGGACGCGATGCTCTCCGAGGACGGGCCCGACGGCGCGCCGGTCGCCTACAACCGGGTGGCGGGCGTGGTGGTGACGGGCAACGAGGACGGCGCGCACCACGTCATCTCGGAGGTCAGCGGCGCGCTCGCCGACATCGGCTACACGATCCCCGGCCAGGCCTGGACCTACTGGAACCAGGGTCCCGGCCCGGGCCCGGACTACGTGCAGACCGGCCACGGCCACGAGTGGGCGCGAGAGACGGGCCGCCTCATGGCGCACAACCTGCACGCGGTCGCGACGGCGCTCCAGGAGCACCCCGTCCCCGCCCCGGGGTCGTGATCGCCCGGCCTACGACTCCGCGATGCGCTTGATCGCCGCGAGCCGGCGGTGCGTCGCATCGATCACGCCCGCTCACGCACCCCCGGCCGCGATCCCCGCCACCGCGGCCGCGAGGCACACGGCGAGCATCCCGAGCGCGTGCAGCAGCGCGACGGCACCGCGGCCCGCGAGCAGCAGGCGCGCGCCCTCGACCGACGCCGTCGAGAACGTCGAGTAGCCGCCCAGGAAGCCGACCCCGAGCACCGCCGCGACGTCGCCGTGGCCCGGGTGCGTCACGCCCCAGCCCGTGAGCAGCCCCAGCAGGAAGCACGCGCTGACGTTCACGACGACCGTGCCGAGCGGCGTCGACCACCGGTTGTGCCGGGCCACGAGCGTGTCCAGCAGGAACCGCGACGCCGCGCCGAGCCCGCCGGCGAGGGCGACGAGCACCAGCTCGGGGACGCCCGTCACCGCGCCCCACCGCCCCGGGCGACCAGCCGCCGTCGGGCCACGGCGGCGAGCGCGATCCCGCCTGCCGCGGCCGCGACGCCGAGCGCGACGCTCCCCAGCGCGTACGCCGCGCCGAGCGCGGCGTGCCCCCCGCTCGCCAGCCGCTCGACCTCGACGGCGAACGTCGAGTACGTCGTGAACCCGCCGAGCACGCCGGTCCCGCAGCCGAGCCGCACGCCCCGCCGCCACCCGGCGTCCGGTCCCGAGCGGAGCAGCGTCTCGAGCAGCGCGCCGAGCACGAACGACCCGGCGAGGTTGATCCAGAACGTCGTCCACGGCCACGACCCGGGCGCCGGGGCGAACGCCTGCTCGAGGAGCGCGCGCGCCGTCGTGCCGACCGCTCCCCCGGCCGCGACGAGGCCCGCGAGCGCGAGGAGCGGCGTCCGTCGTCTCACTTCTCCCACGGCGTGCGGAGCTCCTTCCAGTCCACGACCGCGAGCGGGACCGTGAGCACCGGCCGGTGCTGGTGGTGGGCGAGGTGCGCGGCGACGGACCCCTCGACGAGCTCGCGCAGGTGGGCGGTCGACCCGGGCGCGCGCGTCCCGACGACGATCACCGCGGCGTCGACCGCCCGCGCGAGGTGCGTCAGCGCGCGGTCGGGGCGACCCGCGAGGTAGCGCAGCTCCCACGCCACGCCCGTGCCCCGCAGCGCTTCCTCGGCCTCGGCCCGCAGCCGGGCCTCGACCTCCTGCCAGGAGTCGTCGGCGGAGTCCGGGTCGAGCGGCGCGTGCGTCACCGAGCCGTCGGGGTGCTCCGCGACCACGTGGCGCGAGGTGTCGGCGTACCCGGCGACCACGCGGGACCCGGCGGCGTCCGCCCAGGCCGCGGCCGTGCGGACCACGAGCGGGTCCCCGCCGGGGGCCACACCGACGACGACGGGGTGTCCTGCGAACGGGACCATGCGGTCGAGCGCGGGCTGGGGCACGGGTCTGGCTCTCATGCGGACCTCTTCCCGCGGGCAGCACCCTGCCCGCCGACGTGCGACGAGGCAGGAACCATCAGCCCTGGCGGCGGTTCGGGCGGCTACGCCCCGGCGGGATCCATCACCGCCCCCAGGGTAACCAGCCCGGCCGCCGAGCGCTCAGCCGGCCTTGGTGTCCAGCCACTTCTTCTCGCCGAACGACTTGGCGAGCTCGTGGTCCGTGATGACGAACCCGACGGCCTGCGCCACGGGCAGGATCTGGTCGCGCTCCAGCCCGTCGTCGATGCCGAGCCGGTACATCATGACGACGGTCCCGGTGTTGAACATGACCCCGGGCGAGTCCCCGTCGTCGAGCAGCGCGTACGTGCCCTGGAACCCCGGCTGCGGCACCGCGGCGGCGAGGGTCGGGTGCGCAGGTCCCGAGGTGTCGGCGAGGGGGTCGCCCTCCGGCGCGGCGTTGAAGGCCGCGGCGATGCGCTCGGCCTCCTCCTCCGACCCGACGTCCACCAGGACCAGGTCGAGCGCGAGGGTCGGGCCGTCGTCCGACACGACGCGGGCCTCGAACCCGGCCTGGCACGAGCCCGCGATCGCCTCGATGGCGGGGATCGCGGGCAGGTCGTCGCACGCGAAGTCCCGCCGCGCCACGAGCGCGATGCGGTCCTCGTTGACGAGGTAGTCGTTGTCGGAGAAGTAGTCCCACGACATCGGCGCGAGCGCCGGGCCCGACTCCGGGTCCATCTCCGCGCCCGCGCGGTACTGCTGCTCGAGCCACGGCTCGTCGTCCGTGACGTCGGTGTCCACCGGCTCCTCGGTGGCCTCCGGCTCGTCGGTCTCCTCCGGCTCCGCCGGGGCCTCCGTCGCGGGCGCCTGCTCGGCGGTCGTCGGTTCCGGGGCGGGCGACGCGTCGTCGCGCACCGCGAGCCACACGCCGAGGCCGCCCGCGACGAGCACGAACGCGCCCACGCCCGCGAGGACGGGCACGAGCCACTTCCGCGAGCCGCGACCGGGCGGCGTCGTGTACGGGGAGAAGCCGTAGGGGTCCGACGGCGGGGCGGGCGGGCCCGGCACGACCGTCGCGTCGTCCGGCGCGCCGTAGGCGTGGCCCGACGGGCCCGGGTACGGGGTCGTCGGGGCGCCGTACGGGGCCGTCGAGGTGCCGTACGGAGCGCCGGGCGGCGGCGCGTACCCGGGCGCGGTTCCCGCGGGCGGCCAGGTCGCCCCCGTGTCCGCGGGCGGGAGCGTCGCGTGGGGGTCGCCGGGCCCGCCCGGCGCGCGGCGTCCTCCCGTGCCGTAGGGGTCGGTGTCGTAGGGCGCCTGGGCGTGGGGGTACCCGTAGCCGGGTGCGGACGGCCCCGGTCCGGCCGAGCCCGTCCCGCCGTCGTCCCCGTACCGTCGCGGCGGCCGCATGACGGTGTGGTCGTCGACCGGGTGGTTCGGGTCGGTGGGGTGGGACATCGGACGGGTCCTCTCGTCGCAGGCGGCTCGTGCAGGGTAGCGGAGTCGCTCGCGCGGGCGTACCAGCCCCCGCGGCCCACGACGCACGGGTGCCACCCCTGGCAAGAGGACCGTCGGGGCGCCAGGATCGGTCCATGAGGAGACGACTGTGCGTGACGCTCGCCACGATCTGTGCCCTGGCGCTCGGCCTGGGCACCGCGACGGCGCTCGGGCAGGACGTCGGCGCGGCGAGCGGAAGCACGGTCACCACCGCCGCGGGGGTCACTGCCACGCCGGCCGGGGGGTACGTCTTCCGACCCGGCGACCCCATGATCTTCAGCAACGGCGGGACGGCGTCCGGGGGCTACGAGGGTGCCTGCACCGGCGGTTACGCCGTCGCCGGTGACAGCGGGACCTTCCTCCTCGGCCCGCGAGCCTGCTCGGTGATCTTCTCGTCCGTGCGAGGCAGCGACCGCCTCTACGGGTGGACGTTCTCCCAGAACTACCCCGACGGGAACGCTCTCGTGCGCGAGGTCCCGGGGGACGACGCGTACCAGATCGTCCGCGACCCGCTCACGGGGAGGACGCCGGGCGACGGCCGCGTCGTGGGATGGACCGCGTCCGCGGCGCAGACGCGGGGGATGCTCGTGGGCAAGATGGGGATCGGGACCGGCTGGACCGAGGGCCGGATCACCGGGGCGGTCATGTTCCGCGGGATGACGCTGCTCTGCACGGACATGCGCACCGACCTCGGCGACGCGGGCGCCCCGGTCTGGCGCTCGGACGCCACCGGCCTGCGCGCGCTCGGCACGATCCAGGCGTACGACCCGAGCACCCGGACCGGGTGCTACCGGCCCATCCAGGAGACCCTGGCGATCTACGGCGCGCACCTCCCCGCGTTCGGGCCGTCGCAGGGCCGCCCCGGCTTCGGCACCCTCGCGCCGGGGATGCCGTGGCTCGGCGGCGGCGACGCCTTGGCGGTACCCGTGAAGAACATCCCGGTCGGCACGGACTGGCGGGCGCCCGTCGCCCCGCTCGGCTCCTGACACCGGCCACCCCGCCGCGGCGGGTCGTCCGTGCGACGGACGGCGTGTGACCTGCGCGACGGGTGATCTCCTCCCCAGGGTGGACACGCCCGCGGGGCGGGCAGCGTACGCTGCGGGTGGGTCACCGGACGACGGACAGGGGGAACTACCGCTCGACCGACGAGAGACCGGACCGCCGTCCGACCCGCACCAGCGCTCATGAACACACTCACCTGGACTGCCGAAGACGACGCGACGTGGCGCGCCCGCAGCGCGTCGCGCGAGTACGTGATCCGGCGCGACGAGACCGACGGCTGGACGCTCGACGGGCCGGAGCGCACCTGGGTCGCGCTGCCGAACCTCGAGGTCGCCAAGGAGGTCGCCGCGCTCGCCGACGAGGTGCACCACGACGACGACAGCATGACCCGCTACCGCGTGGTCACCGCCACCGGCGCGCGCCGCGGCGAACCGTTCGGCGCCGACAGCGACGAGGACGCGATCGACGTGCTCCGCGCTCGCCGCCGCGCGGGCAACCTGCCGCTCGCGCCGTTCCGGCTCGAGACGAGCGACGGGCGGCTCGTCGGGTCGTGGCAGAAGGCGACCGAGATCCCCGCCCGGCCGGCCACGTCGCACGACGGGACCGTCGGCCCCGTCTGAGCCCCGGGCCGAGCCCACGGTCCCGTCGACGGGCCCGTCAGCCCCCCGAGCGCAGGGCCGCGACGTGCGCAGCGCGCTCGCGCCGGCTGCTGTCGACGTGCGCCTCCGCCAGCGCCGCCGCCCGCTCGCCGTCCCGCGCCGCGACCGCCTCGAACAGCTCCGCGTGCTCCTCGGTCACGTGCGCGAGGTCGTCGTGCTGCGACAACGCCCACCGCACGCGGCTGCGGATGCCCTGCATCATGTCCCGCAGGAGCCGGTTGTCCGCGAGCTCGGTCACGATCTCGTGGAAGTCCGCCGCGGACCGGCGCGACCCGATGCTGTCGGCGGTGCGCGCGCCCTCCTGCTCTCGCGCGAGGGCGCGTCGGAGCCGGTCCAGGCCCTCCGCGCCGTGCCGCTCGGCGGCGAGACGGAACGCCAGCGGTTCCAGGACCTCGCGCACCTCGTCGAGGTCGGCGAGGTCCGCGTCGGAGAACTCCCGGACGACGGCCCACGTGTGCGGCCGCAGCACGACGAGCCCCTCCCCCTCGAGCGCCTTGAGCGCGTCGCGCACGGGGATGCGGCTCACGCCGAAGTCGGCCGCCAGGTCCCGCTCGACCAGCCGGGACCCCGGGCGTCGCACCCCGTCCAGGATCTCGTCGCGCAGCGTCGCCGCGACCCGGGCGGACTCCAGCACTCGCTCCTCGGCTCCGGACACCGGTCGATTCTCCCACCGCGCCCGACGCGCGCACGCGGGTGCGGACGGGGCGCGGCCCCGGGTGCGCGCTCGCTCTCCGTGCCGTGGAGAGCGCCCGGCATCCGTGCGAGGGTGGAGGGACACGCGTCGAACGAGGGAGTTCCGATGTCGAGCATCACCCGTCCCCCCGTCCTCCGTCGGGCGCACCGCGTCCGCCTCGCCGGGGCGGCCGCGCTCGCCGTCGGGGTCGCGCTCGCGGCGCCGGCCGCGGCGGTCGTGCCCGCGGCCCAGAGGACCACGGCGCAGGAGACCACGACGGCCGTGGCCGCGGCGCCCGACGACGGGTACGACGTGATCTTCGACGGCACCGCCGAGTCGTTCGCGGCCTGGGAGTACGCGGGCGACGGCGGGTTCGACCTGCTCGACGACGGCACGATCCGCTCCCGGGCGGGCGCGGGCGGCGGGTTCGGCACGCTCTGGTACCCGGTGCGGCAGTACGGCGACTTCTCGCTCGTCGTGCAGTTCCGCGACGACGCGCCCGGCGACGCGCGCGCCAACAGCGGCGTCCAGGTCCGGTTCCCGGACCTCTCCGGGCCGGTCGAGGGGTGCCCGACGACGTTCAACGGCAACGAGACCGGCAACCTCTCCTGGATCGCCGTGAACTGCGGTCACGAGATCCAGGTGAACGACTCGCCCGAGGGAGGGTCGAACGACCCGCGCAAGACGGGCTCGGTCTACGGGTTCGCCGACATCGGGCTCGACCGTGCCCGACCCACCGCGAAGGGCACGTGGAACGAGCTGGAGGTGCGCGTCGTCGGGCAGCACTACACGGTGATCCGCGACGGTGTCGTCATCAACGAGTACGAGAACCTGCCCGGCGTCCCGTTCCCCGACCGCCCGCTCGACCCGGACTCGAGCAGCCGCGGCCTCGTCGGGTACGTCGGCCTGCAGGCGCACGGGTCCGCGCCCGACGTCGTCACCTACCGCGACGTGCGCGTCCGCGAGCTCCCGCCCGTCCACGTCGAGGTGGACGCGCGCTGCCTGGCGGGGACGGCGCACGTCGCCGTGCGCGCGCTGAACGTCGGGGAGGACGCCGTGGACGTCACGCTCGGCACGGCCGCGGGCGAGCGTTCGTTCGCCGACGTCCGGCCGGGCCGCAACGCCTACCAGTCGTTCAGCACGAGGGCCGCGTCGGTCGACGCGGGCACCGCCACGCTGACGGTGGCGACCGACGACGGCCCGGTCGTCGTGGAGACGCCGTACGCGGGGGTCGACTGCGGCTGAGAAGGACGGGCGGCGTCAGAAGTACTGGCTGGCCGCCTGGTAGCCGCTGATCGCGCCCAGGATGAAGCCCACCGCGGTGCACGCGATCGCGACCCCGAGCGCGATCTTCGCCGTCTTCTCGTTCCGGCGGACCGCGATCGCCGAGAAGACGATCGCGAGCACGCCGAACACGATCGGCAGGAAGAACACCGCGATCGGGCTGAACACGTACGCGAGGATCGTGCGCCACGTCATCGGCTGCGGGCCGGCGGGCGCGTACGCGCCGTAGCCGGGCTGGCCGTAGGGGGCGCCGTACGGCTGCTGGCCCTGCGGCGGGTACGACGCCCCGTAGGGCTGCTGCCCCTGCGGCGGGTACGGCGCCACGGGAGGAGCCTGCGGCGCCATCTGCCCGTAGGCCGGCTGGTGCTGCTCGGGCGGCGCGGGCTGTCCGTACGCGGGCTGGCCCTGCCCGTACGGCGCCGGCGCCCCGTAGGGACCGGGAGCGGCCGGCTGCCCGTAGGCGGGCTGGCCCTGCCCGTACGGCCCGGGGGCCTGCGGGGGCTGCTGGGCGTCGCCGCCCGGGTGCTGCTGGTACGGAGGCTGGCTCACGGCGTGTTCCTTCGTCGCGGGTGACGCCGTCCCGACGGCGGCGTGGTCCGAAGGCTAGCGCCTCCGGCCCCCGCGCGGGGAACGGCTCGGGACGGCGAGATCTCGCGGCCTACGAGCCCGCGGGCACCGTGATCTCGACGAGCCCCGCGTCACCCAGGTCGCCCGTCGCGACGACGACGCCCCGCTCGCGGTAGTCGCCCGCCCGCGGGGTCGTGGTGACGTCGGCGAGCGTGCCGAGGTCGGACCCCGCGCGCACCCGCACGCGCTCGCCCGGCTCGACGACCCGGTAGACGACCCGGCGCGTCCGTCCGGCGAGCTCGAGGTCGACGGCGAGGCCGTCGGCCGCCGCGGGCAGCACGGGGTCGACGACGAGCGCGCCGGACGACCCCGAGCGCTCCGTGAGGCCGAGCACGCCCTGGACGAGCTGACGCAGGTAGATGCCCGGCCCGCTGGAGTACACGCGCCAGCCACCGCGGACGCCCACGGTCCCGTCGCGCAGCCGGTCGAAGTCGCGCGCGAAGCTCTGGCGGTCCGGGAAGTCGGCGTCGCTCGACGAGAAGTACGCGTTGCGCTGGCGCGGCGCGGCGTGCGCGAGGCGGCTGCCCAGGTCGACGGGGCTGATGCGCAGCAGCTCGTCGAGCGCGCGGCCGCGGCCCAGGGCCGCGAGCGCCTCGACGTAGCGGATGTGCGCGTGCACGTACATGAGCCCGATCTCGCGGCCGACGTTCGCGGCCTGCTCGGCCCGCAGGAACGTGTGCGGGACGCCCTCGTCGAACGCGGCGGGGTGGTCCATGAGGCGCACGCCGTCGGGGAAGTGGAGGTGCTCGACCACGAGGCGCTCGTGCTGCTCCGCCTCCTCGGGCGTGAGGATGCCCGCGATGATCGACTGCGTCATGGGGATGAGGCGATACCGCATCCCGGAGACCGTGTCGGACGGGTGGATCACGAGCTCGTCGCCGTCGGACCCGTGCCGCACGTACCCGGCCATGACGCCGTCGACGAGCGCGCGCTCGCGCAGGTCGGCGCGGACCTCGGCGGCCAGTGCCCCGGCGCGCTGCGAGAGCGCGGCGTGGTCGTCGCCGCCGGACGTGGTGCGGGCGAGCAGCTCGGCGGCCTGCACGAGCAGCGCGGACGTCCACGTGGACGCGAGGTCCGTGCGCATGCGCGGGTCGGCGGGCTGGAGCGTGTCGTCCCAGTCGCCCTCGCCGTACGCGGGCAGGGCGGTGCCGGGCAGGCGGTCGCGGTCGAGGTGGTCGAGCAGGCGCGCGACGTGGTCGCGCACGGTCGCCGCGGCGTCGGGCCCGGACGCGGCCGGGCGCCGGTGCGCGTGGTCCCAGAACGGGACCGGCTCGTCGAGCACGGCGAGGTCGCCGCTCGCGTCGAGGTACTGCGCGAGCGCGAACAGCGGCCACACGACGACGTCGCCGTGCGACGAGTCGTTGTAGCGCTCGCCGTAGGCGTCGAACATGAACCACTGCGGGAACTCGCCCCACGTGTGCTGGTGCGCGAGGACGCGCAGCACGATCGCGCGCGCGACGTCGTGCCGCCCGCCCGCGAGCGCGAGCTCGAACGGTCCCTGGCACACGTCGCGCGTGCCCCACGCGGCGCCCGAGTACTGCTCCAGGCCGTGCGGGACGAGGAAGTGGATCAGGGCGTCGTGCGCGTACCAGGGCACGAGCAGGTCGAGCTCCTGCGTCTCCAGCTCCGCGTGGGGCGCGAACCGCAGGCCGCGCACGACCCCGCGGACGGTCGCGAGGTGGCCCGCGAGGGTCGCGTCGACGTCGGTGAGCGGGTCGTGCGCCGGCGCGGCGAGCGCGAGCGCGGCGTCGGCCCCGTCCAGCGATCCGGTGATCGCGAGCCGGAGCGCACCGGTGTCGGTCGCGCTCGTGAGGCGGTGCGCGGTCCCGGCAGGGGCGCCCGCCGGGTGCTCGGGGTCGAGCACGACGGACGCGCTCGACGACACGACGTACCGCAGGTCGGGGTAGTGCGCGTCGACGTCGCCGCCCGGGACGGGGTGCACGACGACGGCCTCGCCCGCGTCCGCCGTCGGGGCCACGTGCTCGACGACCCAGCCGCCCGCTTCGTCGTCGAGCTCGAGCGTCGCGGTGACGTGCAGCGGCCGGTCGCAGCGCACGTCCACGTCGATGCGGTTCTCGCGGTCGTGCGCGACGGTCCGCACGTCCACGCGGCCGAGCGGCGTCTCGTAGACCCAGCGGACGCCGCCGACGTCGAGGACGAGCGCCGAGGGGAGCCCGAGCAGCCGGGGGCCGCGGCCGTCGTCGACGAGGACCCGCAGCCCGCTGCTGCGGAGCAGGTTGAGGTGGTGCCGGTGCACGGTCGCGAGGCGGTTCGCCGTGGTGTTGCCGAGCACGACGTGCGACGCGAAGACGCCCGGCGCGAACGCCGTCGTGGAGAGCACGTCGTCCGTGGGCAGCACGTCGTCGCCCGCCTTGAGCACGTGCCCGTGCGAGCGCTCGGTCACGGTGTCCTTGCGCGCGTCCACGACGTGCGTCCCGTCCGCGGTGAAGAACGACAGCAGCGTGCCGTCGGCGTCGCGCTCGGGCAGGAGCACGTCGTCGGCGCCGAGCCCGACGGCGGCGAGCAGCCCGGCCTCGTCGAGCTCGTCGCCCGCGAGGAGCGGCGCGTCGCGCAGCACGGACTCGGTCCGCGGCAGCGGGGTGGTCGCGCGCTCGTCGGCGGCGGCGGCGACCGCAGCCGCCGCCCAGCCGGCCACCTCGTCGAGGTGCGCGGCGAGCGGGCCGGGCGCGTCGGGGTCGACGACGGTCACCGCGTGCACGCGGGCCGTCCCGCCGGACAGGTCGAGCGGGCGCGAGACGAGGGTCGGCATCGCGTACTCGTACTGGAGCACGCCGGAGTCCACGGGACCGAGCAGGCCGTGCGGGACGCCGTCGCGCCGGGTCCGGGCCGTGAAGACCTGGAGCGAGTCCGTGAGGTGCGCGACGGCGCCCTCGACGAGGAACGCGACGGCGAGCGGGAGGCGCGGCTGGGCGGACATGGTCTGCCGGCTGACGAGCACGGTGCCCGCGTCGGGGTGCTCCATCGCGCGGTGCAGCAGGTACTGGCACACGTACGGCTCGCTCGACAGCGCCGCCGCGGGCGGCGCGAGGGCGAGGTCCTGCGCGTGCACGACGTCGTAGCGCGCGTCCGCGGGCGTGCTCGCGCCGGCCGTGAGGTCGACGCGCCAGACGAGCGTGCGTCCGTCGAGCGTCAGCGCGACGCGCGTGGCGAGCCCGAGCGCCTCGCCCGCCCACACGACCCGGTCGGTGCCGACCTCGACCGACGTCACCGCGGGCGCCGACCCGGTGAGCCGGGCGACCTCGACGCCGCCGTCCGCGCGGGTCGCGCGCAGCAGGACGCCGCCGGGCATGCGGTCGTGCTCGCCCGGCAGGTACTGGTTGACGAGCAGGCCGCCCGTGCTCACGGCGCGCACGTCACCCCCGCCGGTGAGCTCGACGGTCAGCTCGCCCGAGGCGAGCGTCGCGCCCGCGAGGGGGGTCGTGCGTGCGGGGCTGGCGGTGAGGGTCACGCGGTCTCCTGCTCGGTGGTGCGGGTCTCGGGTGCTGCGGGGGTCGTGCCCTCGGGGCGCAGCAGCGCGAGGAACTGGTCGAAGAGGGCGACCATGTCGACGTTGTCGGGGTCCAGCAGCCACTGGAGCTGCAGGCCGTCCATGACGGCGGAGAAGAGCTGGCCGATCGCCTGCGGGTCGACCTCGGGGCGCAGCTCGCCGCGCGCGACGGCGTCCTGGAAGCGCGTGTCGTCCTGGTGGCGCAGGGCGCGGTAGCGGTCGCGCACGACGTCGTGGGCCGGGTGGGCGGCGTCCGTCGCCTCGGCGGCGACCACGACGTGCAGCGAGACGAGACCCGGCGTCTCGGCGTTGCGCCGGACCTGGTCGCGGATGGTCGTCAGGAGGTCGGCGCCCGCGGCCTCGTCCTCGGTGCGTCGCACGAGGTCGCGCCGGTCGCGCTCCTCGAGCGTCGCGGTCAGGAGGCCCGCCTTGCTGCCGAAGTGGTGCAGGAGCCCGGCCTCCGAGATGCCGACGCGCGCCGCGATCTCGCGCAGCGAGCTGCCGCGGAAGCCCTGCTCGCCGAACACCTCGACGGCCGTGCGCAGGATCTCGCGACGGCGCTGCTCGCCCCGGACGATGCGTCGGTCGGGCAGGCCGGCCGCCGTCGTGCCACGCGTCCCGGTCGTCGTCGTCGCACGGCCGCCCACGCCCCCTGCCGTCCCCGTCGTGGCGCCGCCACCTGCGGAGTCGCTCTCGTTCATCACCGTCTCCTTCGCCCAGTCTCTCGGCGCCAACGGTACGGCCTGGACGCCCCGGTTGAAAATACTAACCGAGCGCACGCTAAGGTAGTTTCCACAGCGGCTCACACCAGACGAGCCGACTGCTCGATGAGGAGGATTGCTCATGAAGCTCGGACGCAAGGCGGTCGCCATCGGCGTCGTCGGACTCCTGGCCCTGACCGCGTGCGGTCGTGCGGACGACGACTCGACGGGTGGCGAGACCGACGCCGGGTCCACCACGACGGTGGACGACGCGCCCGCGAAGGGTGACATCACGATCTGGGCGATGGGTGAGGAGGGCGAGAAGCTGCCCGACTTCGTCCAGGGCTTCACGGACGAGAACCCCGACGCGAACGTCGAGGTCACCACGATCCCGTGGGCCGACGTCATGACGAAGTTCCAGACCGCCGTCGCCGCGGGCACCGTGCCCGACGCGATCATGATCGGCTCGTCCTTCATGCCGACGATGGTCGCCACCGGCGGCCTCGCGCCCGTCCCGGACGGCCTCGTCGACAGCGCGGACTTCGTCGAGGGCGCTGCCGCCTCCACCGTCGCCGACGGCGTCGAGTACGGCGTGCCGTGGTACGTCGAGACCCGCGTCCTGTACTACCGCTCCGACCTGGCCAAGGCGGCCGGGGTCGAGGCGCCCACGACGTGGGAGGAGCTCACGTCGTTCGCCGAGGCGATGCAGGCCAACGGCTCGACCTACGGCCTCCAGCTCCCCATGGGCGACGCCGAGGACTCCACGCAGGTCATCCTGCCGTTCTACTCGCAGGCCGGTGGCTCGGTCCTCAACGAGGCCGGCGACGCGTTCGACCTCGACAACCAGGCGATGGTCGACGCGCTCGACTACTACGCGTCGTTCTTCACCGAGGGCCTGTCCCCGCTGTCCGGCTACGGCGACTCGCAGAACAGCGCGTTCGTCGACGGCTCGGACCCGGCGTTCATCTCCGGCCCGTGGATGGTCAACGTGCTCGCCGACCTCCAGGGCGAGGACTGGGTCGAGCAGAACGTCGCCACCGTCCCGGTGCCCGCGGGCTCCGCGAACAACGACTCGTACATCGGCGGCGGGCACCTCGGCGTCTTCGCCGAGGCCAAGAACCCCGACGGCGCGTGGAAGCTCGTGCGCTGGCTCGCCCAGCCCGAGACGCAGCAGGCCTGGTTCGACGCGACGAGCGACCTTCCCGCCCTCACCACCGCGTGGGACTACGAGCCCCTGACGTCCAACCCCCGCACGCAGGTGCTCCAGGAGCAGCTCGAGAACACGATCGCCCCGCCGACCGTGCCGAGCTGGGACGAGCTCTCCGCGACGATCGAGACCGAGGCCGAGAAGGTCGCGAACGGTCAGGTCACGTCCGAGGACGCCGCCAAGGCGATCCAGGCCAAGGCCGACACGCTCGGGCTCGGCTGGTAACAGGACCCGTCGGTCATGACCACCACCACCGAGGGACGGCGCCGGCGCACGGCCGGCGCCGTCCACCGGCGACGGCAAGCGCTCGTCGCCTGGCTGTTCGCGCTCCCGTTCGTCGCGGTCTTCACGGTCTTCATGCTGGGGCCGCTGCTCGCGTCGTTCGGGATGTCGTTCTCGGACCTCACGATCCGTGACATCAAGACGCCGTTCGCGGTGAACTTCGTCGGGCTCGAGAACTTCACCGGCGTCTTCCAGGACGAGCTCTTCCGCAAGGCGCTGCTCAACACCTTCTACTTCGTCCTCGTCGGCATCCCGCTGACGATGGTGCTCGGCCTCGCCCTGGCCGTGGCCCTCAACTCGGGCATCGAGAAGTTCCGCAGCGTCTTCCGCGTCGGCTACTACACGCCCGTCGTGACGTCGATCGTCGCCGTGGCCGTCGTGTGGCGGTTCATCCTCCAGGACTCCGGCCTCGTCAACACCGTGCTCGGCTGGGTCGGGATCGACGGTCCCGACTGGCTCAACGACAGCACCTGGGCCATGCCGTCGATCATCCTCATGGCCGCCTGGCGCAACATGGGCACGCTCATGATCATCTTCCTCGCCGGGCTCCAGGCGATCCCGCGCGACGTCTACGAGGCCGCCGAGGTCGACGGCGCCGGCTCGTGGCGCCGGTTCCGCTCCATCACGGTCCCGCTCATGCGCCCCACCCTGCTGCTCGGCGCGGTGCTGCTGTCCGTCGGCTTCCTCCAGGTGTTCGAGGAGCCGTTCGTCATGACCAAGGGCGGCCCGGTCAACTCCACGCTGACCATCAGCTACTACGTCTACAACCAGTTCGGCTACGGCAACTACGCGTTCGCCTCCGCGGCCGCGTACGTCCTGTTCGCGCTGATCGCCGCGCTCGCCGCCGTCCAGTTCCGCCTGCTGCGGTCGAAGGAGGATTGACATGACCGTCACGTCCTCGCGGACCCCCTCCGCGACGTCGGCCCCCCAGGGCGCGCCGCGCCGTCGGGCACGACGCCCGATCCGCTGGTCGCGCGGCGCCACGTACACCGCGCTCGTCGTCGGGCTGCTCCTGACGCTCATGCCGTTCATCTGGATGGCGCTCGGCAGCTTCAAGACGCAGGGCGAGCTCCTGCAGCGGCCCATCACCTGGTGGCCCCAGAACCCGACGCTCGACAACTACGAGCGGTGGCTGTCCCAGCTCAACTACGGGCAGTACTTCACCAACTCGATCGTCGTCGCCGTCGCCGTGGTGCTCGGCAACATCATCTTCTGCTCGATGGTCGGCTACGCCCTCGCGAAGATGCAGTTCCCCGGCAAGAAGGTGCTGTTCGCGCTCGTCATGCTCACGCTCATGGTCCCGGGCGTCGTCACGCTCGTGCCGATGTTCGTGCTCGTGTCCAACATGGGGCTCGTCAACACCTACCCGGCACTCATCCTGCCGTTCCTCGCCGGACCGCTCGGCGTGTTCCTCATGCGGCAGTTCATGCTCGGCATCCCGGACGCGCTCATCGAGGCCGCCCGGATCGACGGCGCAGGCGAGTTCCGGATCTTCTTCCGCATCGTGCTGCCCCAGTGCGGGCCGCCGCTCGCGACGCTGAGCATCCTCACGTTCCTCGGGTCGTGGAACAACTTCCTGTGGCCCCTGGTCGTGGCGCAGACCGAGAACATGTACACCCTCCCGGTCGCGCTCTCGCTGTACTCGGTCGGCTCGAACGGCACCTACTACGGCCTCCTCATGGCCGGGTCCGTGCTCGTCGTGACGCCGATCCTCATCCTGTTCCTGTTCCTGCAGCGCTACTTCGTGCAGGGCATCGCCATGACCGGCATCAAGTGACCGGCGACCGACGAGGAGAGCCCGTGTCGATCACCTTCCCCGAGAACTTCGTCTGGGGCGCCTCGACGGCGGCCCACCAGATCGAGGGCAACAACGTCAACAGCGACTGGTGGGCGCGCGAGGTCGACCCGGCCTCGACCCTCGCCGAGCCGTCGGGCGACGCCGCCGACTCCTACCACCGGTACGCCGACGACATCCGGCTGCTGGCCGAGTCCGGGCTCACCTCGTACCGGTTCTCGATCGAGTGGGCGCGCATCGAGCCGGCCGAGGGTCGCTTCTCGCGGGCCGAGCTGGACCACTACCGCCGCATGATCGACTGCTGCCTCGAGCACGGGGTCACGCCGCTCGTCACGCTGCACCACTTCACCTCGCCGCGCTGGTTCGCGGAGGACGGCGGCTGGACCGACCCGCGGTCCGTCGAGCGGTTCGCACGGTACGTCGAGCACGTGCTGCCGCTGCTCGACCGCGCGTCGCACGTGTTCACCATCAACGAGCCGAACATCCTCGCGATGATGATCACGGCCGCCAAGGGCACCGAGCAGCTCCAGGCCGGCACGATGCACGCGCCCGACCCGGTCGCGACCGAGCACCTCATCGCCGCGCACCGCCGGGCCGTGGAGCTCGTGCGGACCGTCGGGGTGCCCGTCGGGTGGCCCGTCGCGCCGCAGCAGTTCTTCGCCGACCCCGGCGCCGAGGAGGTCCTGCGCGAGTACGCCTACCCGCGCGAGACCGTCTTCCTCGAGGCCTCGCGCGGCGACGACTTCGTCGCCGTCCAGGCCTACACGCGCACGCGCATCACCGTGGACGGGCCGCTGCCCGCCCCCGAGGACTCGGAGAAGACGCTCACCGGGTGGGAGTACTACCCGGCCGCCATCGCGGAGGCCGCGCGCCTCGGGCACGAGCTCACCGGCCTGCCGGTCCTCGTCTCGGAGAACGGCATCGCGACGGCGGACGACGCGCGCCGCATCGACTACACGCGCGACGCCCTGCGCGCGCTGCACGCCGAGATGGAGGCGGGCCTCCCGCTGCTCGGCTACCTCCACTGGTCGCTGCTCGACAACTACGAGTGGGGCTCGTACGCCCCGACGTTCGGGCTCGTCGCGTGGGACCCGGAGACCTTCGAGCGCACGCCCAAGCCCAGCCTCGCCTGGCTCGGCGGCGTCGCCCGCGGCACGGTCTCGCTCGACGACTGACGCGACGCGGCCGGAGCCGCGCGCCGCACCCTCCTGCAGGTCACGACGCGGGGCGGGGACATCGTCCCCGCCCCGCGTCGTCGTCCGTCCGGAGGACGTCACCCCGCCGCGCGGGCGTCCGTCTCGAACTGCGCCGCCGCAGCGACGGTGTCCGGGTTCTCCAGGAGCGC
Source organism: Cellulosimicrobium sp. CpK407 (assembly GCF_051844275.1). Taxonomy (NCBI): domain Bacteria; kingdom Bacillati; phylum Actinomycetota; class Actinomycetes; order Micrococcales; family Promicromonosporaceae; genus Cellulosimicrobium; species Cellulosimicrobium sp. CpK407. Next base: position 15,527 of record NZ_JBGNYC010000013.1, on the reverse strand, counting down.
CGCGCAGAGCGCGGTGGACAGCGTGAAGTCCTCGATCCCGCGGGCCGCGAGCGCCGCGACCTGGGTCGTGTCGCGCAGGCTCGCGGCGAGCACCCGGCACCCCTGGCCCGACGCGCGCAACGTCGCGTGGAGGTCGACCGTCTGCTCGACGCCGTCGAGGCCCAGGTCGCTCATCCGCCCGACGTAGGGCGCGATCCAGCCCGCACCGGCCGCGTCCGCGAGGAGCGCCTGGGACGCGTGGTAGACCGCCGTGACGAGCACGGGCACCCCCTCGCGCGTCAGCCGGCGAGAGACGGCGAGGCCGTCGCGGGTCGCGGGCAGCTTGACGACGACGTCCGGGCCGAGGCCGACGAGCTCCCGGCCGTGCGCCTCCAGCGCCGCCTCGTCCGGGCCGACGGCCTGGAGGAACACCGTCCCCGCGCCGGCCGCGCGCGCCCACAGGTGGACGTCGGGGGCGTCGTCGACGGTGAGGCCCGACCGGCGCAGGATCGTCGGGTTCGTGGTGACGCCGGCGAACAGGCCGGTCGCGAGGAGCCGCTCGACCTGGTCGCGGTCGGCGGAGTCGATGTACAGCATGCGTTCTCCCTGGTGGTGCGGTCAGGCCGCGGGCGGCCGGGGCCGGTCGGCGACCGTGGCGAGCAGGTCGTAGTAGGGGGCGTCGATCGTCGCGGGCACGTCGCGGGGCGGGACGGCGTCGAGCACCTCGGGCGCCCACGACGCGGCGACTCCCGCCACGGTGGTGCCCTCGAGGACGGCGACGGCCTGGACGCACGCCCCGCGCGCCGTCGCCTCGGGGGCCGCACGACGCACGACGGGGCGGCGGAGGGCGTCGGCGAGGACCTGCCGGTACGCGAGCGACCGGGCGCCGCCGCCGTTGACGACGACCTCCCCGCTCGTGTCGACGCCCACCCGCTCGAGCGCGCGGGCCGCCCCGACCAGGCCGGCGACGACACCCTCGAACGCGGCCAGCGCGAGGTCCTCCCGCGTGGTCTCTCCGGTGATCCCGCCGAGCACGCCGGTCGCGCCCGGTCGCCGCGGGGTGCGCTCGCCGTCGAGGTAGGCGACGAGCGTCGGCCGCTCACCCCGGACGGGGGCGGCGAGCGCGAGGCGTTCGAGGGTCGCGTGGTCGACGTCGAGGAGCCGCGCGAAGGTGTCGGTGACCTTGGCGGCATTGAGCGTGCACGCGAGCGGCAGATACCCGCCGGTCGCGTCGCACACGGAGTCGACCGTGCCGAGGGGGTCGACGACGGACGTGCGGCGCGGGCTGAGGACGACGCCGGACGTGCCGAGCGAGACCCCGAGGTCGCCCTCGACGAGGCCGAGCCCGACGGCGGCGAGGTGCTGGTCTCCCCCGCCCGGACCGACGACGACGCCCGGCCGGAGCCCGAGCTCGGCGGCGACGTCCGGCCGCACGGTCCCGGCCGGGGTGTCGGGACCGAGGACGGTCGGGAGGACGTCCTCCCAGCCGACGTCCGGCGAGACGAAGCGGTCCAGGAGCTCGGGCCGCCAGACGCCGCGGTGGACGTCGAGGTAGCCGGTCCCGGCGGCGTCGGACCGGTCGGTGACCGTCGACCCGGTGAGCCGGTAGGTGAGGTAGTCGTGCGGCACGAGGACGTGCGCGACGCGCTCGAGGAGCGCGGGGTCGGTCTCCGCCACGTGCGCGAGCTTCATGATGGTCAGGGCGGACGACGGCGCCATGCCGACGTCCTCCATCCACCGTCCGAGCCCGTACTCGTGGGCGACCCGCGCGGCCGCCGGGCCCGCCGTCGTGTCGTTCCACAGGGGCGCGGGGGCCAGCGGCTCGCCGCTCCGGTCCAGCAGCACGAGCCCGTGGCACTGGGCGCCGACGGCGAGCGCGACGACCTGCGCCGGGTCGGCGTCGGCGTCGCGCAGGGCGCCCGAGAACGCTGCCCGGAACGCGGCCCACCAGTCCCGCGGGTCCTGCCGGCTGACCGGAGGCGCGGTGCGGGGATGGGGGGCCGACGCGGTCCCGACGAGCGCGCCGTCGTCCCGGCGGCGCAGCTCGACGGTGCAGGACTGGGTCGAGGAGTCGACCCCTGCGACAAGGTCCATGGCTACTTCCAGTAGGGTTCGAGGGGCGGCAGCTCCTGGGGCGCCTCGTCGATCTTGCCGACGGCCCCCGACGGGTGCGAGTGCAGGACGTTCGCCCACGAGTACCCGCGCATCCGCATGAGGACCACGGCGAGCGCGTCGCCCCACGCTGCCGTCACGAGGGTAGATCCCATCGCGATGACCTCGCCGGGGTCGATCCCCGGGATCATCGTCAGCTCGACCACGACGTCCGCGTTCCGCGCGAGGCGCGAGGTGGCGTCCGCCGTCACCGCGACGACCGTGTCGACGCCGCGCTCCTTGGCGCGCACGACCAGGTCGTTGATCTCGTCGCTCCCACCCCCGCGGGAGATCGCGACGAGGATGTCGCCCGGGGCCATCGCGCCCATCGTGCCGTGCAGCGCGTCCGCGCCCGAGATGAACACCGACGGGGTGCCGGACACGGAGAGCAGGTGCGCCATGCGGCGCGCCACCGCGCCGGACGTGCCGGCCCCGGTGACGAAGACCTTGCCCGTGCACTCGTACACCCGCTGGACCACGTCCAGGAACACGTCGCCCAGGTCGGTCACGCTCGCGGCGACCCCCTGCGCCTCGTGCGCGACGACCGCCCGGGCGGTCTCGAGCACGGCGGCACGGCGGCGCGTCGTGGTGTCGGGGATGGTCATGGGTACTCCTCGTCCAGGGGTTCTCGGTGAGGTCACGCGGCGCTCCAGGCCGCGTGCCGCAGGTCCACGGAGGACAGGTCGCCGGCCGCGACGACGTCGCCGTCGCACCGGCCCTCCGTGAGGGTGACGACGTCGTCCGCGAGCTCGAGGATCTCCTCCTCCTCGCTGGACACGACGACGACCGTGAGCCCGTCGTCGTGGGCCAGCGAGCGCAGGAGCCGGTGGATCTCGGTCTTGACGCCGATGTCGACGCCCTTGGTCGGCTCGTCGAGCAGCAGCACGCGCGGTGCCTGCGCCAGGACGCGGGCGAGCAGCACCTTCTGCTGGTTGCCGCCCGACAGGCGCTCGACGGGGCCCTCGCGGTCCCCGCGCACCTGCATGCGGTCCATGAGCGCCGCCGCCTCGCGGCGCATGCGCCGCTTGTCGAGCAGGCCGAGCCGGCGGTACCGGTCGAGGACCGGGAGGACGACGTTCGTCGTCGCGTCCAGCCCCCCGACGATGCCGTCGACCTTGCGCTCCTCGGTCAGGTAGACGAGCCCGCGCCGCTGGGCCTCGGCGGGAGCCGCGGGCCGGTACGGCGCGCCGTCGAGCTCGATGCTCCCGCCCAGGACCTTGTCGAGGCCGACGAGCGTGCGCAGCAGCTCGGTGCGGCCGGCGCCGATGAGCCCGTAGACCCCCAGCACCCGGCCGGGGTGGGCCGTGAGGCTGACGTCGGCGAGCGTGGGCGTGCGCAGGTTCCGCACCACGAGGGACGGGCGCGCGCCCGCGTCGAGCGGGACGACGTCGGTGCGGTGCGCCGGCTCGGTGACCCCGCCCGTGGAGGCGGTCGCCTCGTCCCCGGCGATCGCGTGCACGACCGCCTGGCGGTCGACCGTGCCGGCCGGGCCGGCGATGCGGACCTCGCCGTCGACGAGCGCGACGACGTGGTCGGCGACCGCGTACAGCTCGTCGAGCTTGTGGTCGACGAGCAGGATCCCGAGGCCCTCGGTGCGGGCCAGGTCGCGCACGGTCTCGAGGAACCGCTCGACCTGCCCGCCCTCGAGGCTCGTCGTCGGCTCGTCGAGCAGCAGGTAGCGCGCGTCGCGCGCCACGGCCACCGCGATCTCGAGGAGCTGGCGGGTCGCGACGGGGTAGGCGCCGAGCTTGCGGTCGACGTCCACCGCGAGGCCGAACCGGTCCGCGAGCGCGCGGGACTGCTCGCGCATGGTGCGGCGGTCAAGCGCCCCGCCGCGCGTCAGCTCACGGCCGAGGAACACGTTCTGCGTGACCGTGAGGTTCGGCAGGAGCGACAGCTCCTGGTAGACGGTCGAGATCCCGGCGTCGAGGGCGGCGGTCGGGGAGCCCTGGGGCAGCTCGTGGCCGTCCACGGTCACCGTGCCCTCGTCGGCGGGGTGCGCCCCGGCGAGCACGCGGAGCAGCGTCGACTTGCCGGCGCCGTTGTGCCCGACGAGCCCGGTGACCGTGCCCGCCGCGAGCGTCAGGTCGATGCCCTTGAGCACCCGCACGTGCGAGAAGCTCTTGACGATCCCGCTGGCCCGCAGGGCGCCGCCCTCGGCGGCGCCCCGCGGGACCGACGTCGTGACGTCGGTCATGTCAGCCGACCTCCCCCGGCGCAGGGGTCTCGCCGACGGTGAACGCCTTGAGCGGCAGGAGGATCTCCGGCTCGACGTCCTCGCCGTCGACGTACGCGCGGATCTGCTCGGTCACCTGGGTGCCGTAGCTCTCCGGCTCCTGGGCGACGCACCCGCGGTACACCTCGGTGAGCGTCTCCTCGGAGGCGCAGAACCCGTAGAGCGCGACGTCGGTGCGGTTGCCCAGGGCCTGCAGCGCGCCGTAGACGGCAGGCCCGGTCGAGGCCCAGATGACGTTGATGTCCTGGTTGCCCTGGAGCATCTCGCCCGTGACGCGCAGCGAGTCGTCGGGCTTGACGTTGCCGTCGACCTTGGCGACGACCTGGGCGTTCGGGTTGGCCGACACCGCGTCGGTGAAGCCCTCGTCGCGGATGACGACCGGACGCTCGTCGGGCTCGGTGATGAAGCCGATGCTCAGCGCGGCGTCGGCGCCGAGGTCCTCGAGGACCTTCTCGCCCATCGCGCGGCCGCCCGCCTCGTTGTCCGCGCCGAGGTACTGGACGATCGACGCCCCCTGGGCGGCGAGCGCGTCCTCGTCGACGATGACGTTCACGGTGAAGACGGGCACGCCGGCGTCGTTCGCCGCCTTGACGATCCCCGCGGCGGGCTCCGACTTCACCGGGTTCAGCGCGAGCGCGCACGGGTCCTTCTGCAGCATGGCCTCGACCTGGGCGAGCTGCTGGGCGTCGTCGTCGTTTGCGACCTGCACCTCGACGTCGAACCCGTTGGCGGCGCCGCCGTCCTCGAAGCCCTTCTTCATCGCCACGTAGTAGGGGTTGGTGAGGTTCGGGAGGCTGACCGCGACGTACGGGTTCTCCCCGTCGCAGGACGCGGGCAGCGTGGTCTGAGCCTGGTCGGTCGAGCCGCTCCCGGTCGCGTCGCCGGTGCCGGTGTCGACGGCGGAGCAGGCGCCCGCGAGGGCGAGGGCGGTCACGGCGAGGGCCGAGACGATGATCTTGCGTCGCATGAGAACTCTCCTTCGAGCGGTGGGGGTCAGGACGTGGCGCGCGAGGCGCGACGTGGTTGCAGGAGCTGGAGGAAGAGGCGGCCTCTCCCCCCGGTGGTCGAGAGCGAGCGGCGGTAGGTGTCGAGGCTGACGCCGGCGAGGATGATCACGCCGATGACGAGGGGCTGCCAGAAGCTGTCGACGCCGACGACGTTCATGCCGTTCGAGACGGTCGCGATGAGCACCGCACCGAGCAGCGCGCCGCCGATCGAGCCGACCCCGCCGAACAGGCTCACGCCGCCGACCACCGCGGCGGCGATCGAGTAGAAGAGCTCGTTGCCCGAGCCGGCGGACGGGTACCCGACCATGAGGCGCGAGGTCGTCACGACGCCCGCGAGCGCGGCGCACAGACCGGAGACCGCGTAGACGAAGAGCGTGGTGCGCCCGGTGTGGATGCCCGCGAGGCGCGCCGTCTCCTTGTTGCCGCCGAGCGCGTAGATGTGGACGCCCGTGCTCGTGCGCGCCAGGAGGACGCTGAAGACGACGGCGACGAGCGCCACGATGAGGATCGGCGTCGGGATGCCGAACACCCCGCCGCGCCCGAGGAAGGCGAACATCGGGTCGCGCACCGTGACCGACGCCGCGCCCGTGAGGATCATGGGGATGCTCCCGGCGATGCCGAACATCGAGAACGTCGCGATGAACGGGGGCAGGCGCAGGTAGTGCACGAAGATCCCGTTGACGAGGCCCACCGCGACGCCGACGACGAGCGCGAGGACCGTCGCGGCCCACCAGGGCAGGCCCGCCTGCATCCCGAGCGCCGCGGCCATGCCTGTGAGGGCGAGGTTGGACCCCGTCGAGAGGTCGATGCCACCGGTGAGCAGCACGAAGGTCTGGCCCAGCGCGAGCAGCGCCACCACGGCGCCGTTCAGCAGCAGGACCTCGAAGTTCCCGGCGGTGCGGAAGTTCGGGGACAGCAGACTCATCACCACCACCACGAGGACCAAGATCCCCGCGATCCCGACCTCGTCGGGGACGCGTCGTCGCGACATGTACTTCTCGCCTCCTTGCGGGTGCTCATATGAGCACGCGATTGCTCGTATGTCGATAGTATGGACACCACGAGGCCACAAGCAACGCGCCTCGATCACAGATCGGTAACATATGCGCAGACGAGCGCTCAGATGAGCAAGAATGGGTGACATGACGGACTTCTCGCGCCACGAGCTGGCACACGTGGCCCGCCGCTACTACGTGGACTCGGCCTCCAAGGTCGAGATCGGCGCGGAGCTCGGCGTCTCACGGTTCAAGGTCGCCCGGATGCTCGAGCAGGCGCTCGAGGCCGGGATCGTGACCATCACCATCGACGACGCCGGCGTCGTCGACCCGGCCCTCTCCGCGCGCCTGCGCTCGCACCTCGGCCTCGACGAGTGCCTCGTGGTCCAGGGCCGCGACACCGTGCCCGAGCTGCGCGAGGACGTCGGCGCGGCCGCCGCGGAGCTGCTCACCCGGTCGCTGCGCCCGGGCAACACCCTCGGCTTCGCGTGGGGACGGACGCTCACCGCCATGACGGAGCGCCTCACCGCGCTGCCCCCCGTGACCGTCGTCCAGCTCACCGGCGCGGTCGGCTCAGACCTCTCCGACTCCCCCGTCGAGGTGATCCGCCGCGTCTCCCTGCGCGCCGGCGGCGACGCGCACGCGATCTTCGCGCCCCTGGTCGTCGAGGACGCCGCGACCGCGGCGACGCTGCGCCGCCAGCCCGACATCGCCCGCGCGCTCTCGCTCTTCGACCGGGTCGACGTCGCGGTCGTCGCGATCGGCTCGTGGGACCCGCCGATCTCCCAGCTCCGCGAGGTCCTCGGACGCGACGAGCGGGACGACCTCACCGCGCGCGGCGTCCGCGCCGAGATCGCGGGCATCCTCCTCACCGCCGAGGGCGACCTCGTCCCCGACTTCGCCGAGCGGTGCCTCTCGATCTCCGCACGCCAGCTCGCCCGCGTGCCCCAGGTGATCGCCGTCGCCGCCGAGCACGAGAAGGCGGCGGCCGTCCACGCCGTCACGCGGTCCGGCCTCGTCTCCGCCCTCGTCACCGAGCAGCGCTGCGCCGAGGCCCTGCTCGACCTCCCGCCCGTCGCGCGCGGCACGAGCCGATGAGGGCTTCCCGCACCCGCGTCGCCGCGTCGTTCTGGTCGACGCCGCGCGACCGCGTCGCCGCGGAGGCCGAGCGGCTCGCTCGGGCCGGGCTCCGCACCGTCCACTGGGACCGGACCGACGGCCGCTACGCCGCCGCGGGCGGCTTCACCGCCGCGGAGGCGGCGGCCGTGACCGCCGCCAGCGGGCTGGCCGCCGAGGCGCACCTCATGGTCGAGGAGCCGCTGCGCGAGGTCGACCGCTGGACGGACTTCTGCGAGCTCGTCGTCGTCCACGCGGGGACGCGCGACTGGCGCGCCGCCCTCGACCGCGTCCGCGCGCGAGGCGCACGCGCCGGCGTCGCGCTCTCGCCCGGCGTCGAGGTGCCGGAGGTCGAGCCCGGGACGGACGTCCTCGTCATGTCGATCACCCCCGGCCACGCCGGCTCGACGTTCCAGGTCGACGCGCTCGCCACGGTCGGGCAGGTCGCGGGCCCGGGTCACGCCGTCGGCCTGGACGGCGGCGTCACGCGCTCGATCGTCCCGCAGGCGCTCCGCGCCGGGGCCACGTGGCTCGTGTCCGGGACGGACCTCGTCGCGAGCGAGGACCCGCACGGCTGGCTGACGGCGGCGCGCGCCACGGAGGTCGCTCCGCGGCGCGACGGGGACGAAGGAGCCGGATGAGCACCGCGCGGCCCGGCCGGCGGAACGTCCCCCTCGCCGCCGTCGCGGCCGAGGCCGGGGTGTCCGTCCCGACCGTGTCGAAGGTGCTCAACGCGCGCCCGGACGTCTCGGCGGCGACGCGCGAGCGGGTCGCCGAGGTCCTGCGGCGCCACGGCTACGAGATCCGGCCTCCCACGGCCAAGCGGACGGGACTCGTCGACGTCCGCATCGTCGACTTCGAGGGCCCGTGGTCGGAGGCGGTGGTGCGCGGCGCGGTCGCGGAGGCGCGGCGCCTGGGCCTGGACGTCGTGCTGTCCGTGGAGCTGGACCCCGACGACTGCGGCGCGTGGGTGCGGCACGCGCTCGCCCGGGGCACGGACGGCCTCGTGAGCGTCGTCGCGGTGCCCGACGCCGAGGCACGCGCGACGCTCGCGGCCGCCGGGGTGCCGCTCGTCGTCGTCGATCCGCGGCGACGCCCGCCCGAGGACGTGCTCAGCGTGGGCGCGGCGAACTTCCAGGGGGCGCTCGAGGCGACGACGCACCTGCTGGAGCTCGGGCACCGGCGCATCGCGACGATCACGGGCGTGCCGGAGCAGGACAACGCGATCGCGCGGCTCGCCGGCTACCGCGCCGCGATGATCCAGGCGGGCGTGCCCGTCGACGAGGACCTGGTCTGCCTGAGCACGTACGGCGTCCCCGCGGGCTACGAGGGGACGCAGCGCCTGCTCGCCCGCGACGACCCCCCGACGGCGATCTTCGCGAGCAGCGACGACACGGCGCTCGGCGCGCTGCGCGCGCTGCGCGAGGCGGGGCTGTCCGTGCCGGACGACGTCTCGCTCGTCGGGTTCGACGACCTCCCCGTCGCACCCTGGACCGACCCGCCCCTCACCACGGTCCGCCAGCCGCTCGTCGAGATGGGCGCCTCCGCCGTCGGGCTCGTGCACCGCGCGCGCACCGCGCACGGGCACACGCTGCGTACCGAGCTCGCGACGCGCCTCGTCGTCCGGGAGTCCACCGCTCCCCCGCGGTCGTGAGACGGCCCTCGCGCGCGGTCCGGACGCACGCGCCCCGGCGCACGTCGGGACCACGACGGACGGGAGGGACGCGGTCCGCGTCCCTCCCGTCGTCGCGTGCCGGTCGACCGGCGAGCAGGCGGCCGGTCAGCCGCAGGAGACGCTCGCGTAGCGGTAGGACAGCTCCTGGGTCGTCGACCCGTCGTCGGACGTGACCGTCACCGTCGCGGTGCCGGACGGGATCTCCGCCGTGCGCGCCGCGAACGACTGGTAGGTGCTGCGGTGCGGGACGACGTCGTCGAACGACCGCGACCCGTAGGGCGTGGCGAGCGTGACGTCCGCGCGGCCGTCCCCCGTGCTCGTCGCCCGGACGGCGACGGCCGCCCGGTGGCCGAGGCAGCGCGCCTGGACCTGGACGTCGGCGCCCACGCCGGGCGTGAGGTCGGCCGTGGCGGAGAACGTCTCGGCCGCCATGAGCGGGCGCAGCCGCTGCTCGAGCTGGTCGTCGACGAAGTAGTCCTTGAGGCGCGAGTCGTCGAGGACGTTGCCGATCGCGGCGACGATCATCGCCTGGTCGAGCGACAGGTAGCGCTCGGCGACCGTGCCCGAGCGGACGGCGACCGCGTCGTAGAACCCGCCCGGCCCGTACGCGCCGAGGTCGTCGGCGAGGTGGGCGAGGTTGTCGAGCACGCCCTCGGTGTCGTACGCGAGCCCGAGGAACGACGCGTGCGGCGTCACGACGCCGTCGCCGAACTCCGGCGCGGGGTTCGTCGCCTCGCGGCAGCCCTCGAACCCGAGGTCGACGTCGGTCTCGCCGTCGGACAGGTAGCCGTCGGAGCGCAGGCCGATCGCGTCGACGCCGTACTCCGCGTACCCGCCGAAGGGGTTGCTCGCGGGCGAGAAGCCCCAGGCGCCGTAGCCGGCCTCGTCGAGGCCGTGCTCCTTGTGCGCGCGCACCACGAGCGGGTGGTTGACGCCCCACGACGTCGGGCCCCACTCCGCCTCGGGCACCAGCATGTCCGGCATGAGCGCCTCGAACATCGAGCCTCCCCAGCCCGGGACGACCGCGAGGTCGCGGTACCGGTACGCGCCCTCGAAGACGGGGACGCCCAGGTACTCGCGCGTCTCGCCGATCGGCTTCTGCTCCTGCCACGACCAGTCGCACGTGTCCGGGAACGTCCGGTAGCTCGCGTAGTACGCCTCGGGCGGCACCTCGCCCTCGGCGATGCCGAGGTAGGTCGCGATGCGCGTCTCCGAGACCGTCGTGTCGTAGTGGTGGCACGTGTAGTAGACGTCGGTGCCCGTGCCGAGGTAGTCGCCCGCCACGGAGCAGCCGGGCGGCTCCTCGTCCCAGAACCCGCCGCGCAGCAGCCCGACGCCGAGGTCCGGACGCGCGTCCGGGTTGTAGAAGGCGCCGAAGTGCATGTCGTCGTAGATCGCGCGCGCCTCGTCCGCGAGGCTCGGCTCCGCCTCCGCGACGACGCGCAGCCCCGCGGCCAGCCAGCCGTTGTCCACCGAGCTGAGGAACTGGTGGACGACGTCGCCGCTGTCCGGCCACGTCTCGACCCGGTCGCCGGTCGCCGGGTCGTACCAGTTGTAGAACATCCCGCTCGCGTCGTGCCGGTCGAGGGACGCGACGGTGTCGAGCGTCGTCGCGAGGCGGTCGTGCGCCTCGGCGGCGTCGACCAGGCCGAGGTCGCGCGCCACGACGGTGGACCAGAGCCAGCCGCCGATGTTCGTCGGCGACGTGTACGCGCTGCTCGACGCCGGGTCCAGGTCACCCTCGATGTTGTCCGCGGGCAGGCCGGTCCCCTCGTCCGTCATGGCCTCCAGCGAGGTGTACGTGTCCTCCAGGTACGTCTCCAGCGTCGCGCGCTGCGCGCCGGTCAGGCCGTCAGGCCCGACGCCGGGCGTCGCCGTCGCGGGGACGCTCCCCGCCGCCGGGACGCTCTCCGCCGCGGCGGGAGCGGCGAGGCCGGCCGCCAGGGCCAGCCCGCCGACGAGTCCGCCCGCGACGAGCGCGGCTCCGCGACGGCGCTGCACGCCGCTCCGTGCGGTCGTGGTCGTTCCATCCATCAGGCACTCCTTCGTGTCGCGACCCCCGAAATTTCGGGCGCACTTTCCGAATGGGGGCGCAGAGAGTAGCCCGGGTGCCGGGTGGGGTCAACGGAACCCACGTCGGGCGACGACGCCGCGACGAGCGACGCCGCCGCGACGGGCGGCCGTGCGCGCACCACGCGAGCCTCTCCCCCTGCGGCTTCGCGGCGGCCGCGGTCAGGCGGCTCGGGGGAAGAGGTGATCCAGGTGCTGGTCGATGGCGGCCAGCGCGGCCCGCGGCTCGATCACCTCGAGCTCGAGCAGCGGGGTGAACCCGGTCAGCGCCAGGAGCAGGTCGGTCTCGACGTCCGGGTCGCGGTCCGGTGCGATCTGTCCGTGGGTGATCGCATCGCGCACGAGCTGCGCCACCATGGCGCGGCCGTCACGGAGCCCGAGGCGCGCCCGCTCGCGCAGCGCCGGGTCGTGCAACGCCTCCAGGACGTACGCGGCGCTCATGCGGCTCGACGCCCGCGCGTCGGGCCCCAGGGGCAGCATCTCGACGAGAACCAGCCGGAGCACGTCCCGCGGGTGCGGAGGCTGGTCGAGCGCGGCCAGCCCCCGCGCGACCCGGCCCGCGGTCTGCTCGGCGGCGAACTCCATCGCGAAGGTCAGCATCCCGGCGCGCGACGCGAAGTAGTGCTGCACGTGCCCGAGCGAGACCCCGGCCTCGCTCGCGACCTCGCGCATCGTGGCCTTCGTCCAGCCGTGCTGGTCGACGACCCGCCACAGCGCCCGCGCGAGCGCCTCCCGGCGTTCCTGGTGGTCCACCAGCTTCGGCACCCCGGACTCCCTTCCTCTGGCAGCACCCGTGACACAATACAGTTGTATGGCAAACCCTGGGAGGGAGAGACGATGGCCGACCCGCACCCGTCCCCCGCGCTCTTCAACCCGTACGCCGTCGCCATCGACCAGGAGGTGGCGATCGCCCTGCTGGCCGACCTGCAGATCCGCAAGGCCATCGAACGCGGCGAGTTCGACGACCTCCCCGGCAGCGGCAAGCCGCTCCCCATCCCCGACCGCTACGACCCCGACTGGTGGCTCAAGAACCTCGTCAAGCGCGAGCGGCTCGTGGTGCTGCCACCCTCCATCGAGCTGCGCAGAGAAGACGCCGCGCTCGACGAACGCCTCGACGAGCTCTGGGTCGAGGACGACGTGCGCCACGAGGTCGAGGAGTTCAACCGCCGCGTCCTCCGCGGCCGCTACCAAGCACCCGCCGGCCCACCCCTCGTCACCATGCCGCGGGACGTCGACCAGACCGTCGCCGCATGGGCACAGCGCCGCGCGTCGCGCGCCGCGGAGGCACGGGCGGCAGCAGCCGCGGAGACGACCGAGACGAAGCGTCCCCGCCGTCGACGCTCCCGTCGACGGTCCGAGTAGGCGCCGTCGCCGACCGTGTCCAACCACCTCGGCGCACGTGCCTGGCCCGTCTTGACGCGCCGGCTCCATCGCACTGGATTCGCCCTCGGCGACGAGGATTCCCTGCGCCAGACGGCCGCCGCTGTTGACGTGCAGCGCAGATCGCGCGGACCCGCCGCTGTGCCGCGTACGACCTCGGGCGTGTCGGTCGGGTCGCGCAGGGTTGGTTGCACTCAGCGGTCCCACGGCGGCGGAAGAGGGTGTGTCTCGTGGCCGCGTGAGCCATGGGGCGATGGCTCGTCAGACGGCATCGGCGCGGGTAGGCGGTGGCCTGTAGCGTCGCCGAGATGGAACGCTCCGAGATCTTCGACATCGCCCACCTGCGCCATCCGATCGGGGCGCCGGTGGCGCCCGAGCGGCTACGCGAACTGGTCGGCTGGCTGAGCCCGAGCGACGGTGCCCGCGCCGTCGACCTCGGGTGCGGCGAGGGCGAGTGGCTGCAGGAGCTGCTGCTCGCCCACCCCGGAATCACCGGCGTGGGGATCGACCACATGCTCCCGGCCTCTGCCGCCCGGCGTGCCGAGGAGCGGAAGCTGAGCGACCGGGTGCGCTGGATCGAGACGGATGCCGCCACCTGGGACGACGGGGTCTTCGACGTGGTGCTGTGCATCGGCGCAAGCCACGCCTTCGGCAGGCTGGAGGACATGCTGGCCGCTGTCCGGCGGCAGCTGCGCCCCGGTGGCCAAGCGCTGATCGGTGACAGCATCTGGGAGGGCGCTCCGTCGGCTTCTGCGCTGGCAGCGCTCGATGTTTCCGTCGACGCCTATCCCGACCTCGCCGGCTTCGTGCGGGCCGTCCACGAGCACGGCTTCGAGCCGTCGTACGGGCACGTCAGCACGTTGGCCGAGTGGGACGACTACCAGTTCAGCTGGACCGGGTCGCTCGTCGACTGGGCCGTGCGGGAGGCCCCGACGACCGAGGATCGCGACCAGGCACTTGCCGCTGCACGTGAGAATCGCGATGCCTGGCTGAGCGGCGCACGACGCGAACTAGGGTTTGCCACCTTCGTCCTGCACGACGTCGCCGTCAGCACGCGTGACTGACCGGCGTGCACGTCGCTGCCACGTGATGACTGCCGCGGTACTTCCGTACTGCCGGACGCCGCCACACACGTCGCGCGTACGCCTGTGGTTGCTCAGGCAAAGCACTCCCCATGCAGCATGTGTGCAGGACTCTGCAATCTAGGCTGCACGTCTGTCGACGTGCCACGCAGATTGCACGGACACGCCGCCCTACCTTGCACGATCCCGTGCGTAGCGCGGGTCGTGCGCGAAGTAGGTTGCATCATGCCTGGTCAGCGCCGGAAGCTTCGCGCGAGCACGAGGGGGCGACCCGAGCCGCGACGCGCACCATTGTCGGGGTGCCGACCTGCAGTTCGACCTACCCAGCGCAGAACCGGTACCCCAATGAGTGCGCCCGCCCGATCCCCGGGCAGGGGGCGACCGCCACACTGGGCCTTCCCGCGCATACCCGGCGGTGTCTTCTCAGTCGCAGCCGTGCTTGCTGATCGTTGTGATCCACTGGTGATGCGTCGTTGCTGCTCGCGCTTCTGATCGAGTACGAACCTCATCGCCCCGCCCGAGACGATCGTGCCGATCGCTGTCGCCGAGGCCCCCACGGGAGTCAGCGGCGGCGACGATCAGCGCGATCAACGACGCGACCACGCAACCGCGACGAAGAAGCCCAACCAGTTGTAGCGGCGAAGCATCGATGCCTCGTACTCCCGCTGCTGCGCGAAGAAGGCACACACCGGCGTAATGGTGCACACGGACTCGCGCACCGCGTTGGGCCCACAGCGCACCGTGGCAATCCGTAGCCAGCGCCCTGACGTGGCTGCCGGCGCCCGCAACGACGGCGACGGCCCACCCCCGTGGCACCGGTAGGCGTCCTGGCCGCCGTACCTCGGCGCGTCCACCGACGACGACATAGCACGACGGTCGTGCAGGCACTAGATTGTGAGCGTGCCTGTTGCCCGGGAAGGCAGTTCCGAACGGTCGCAGGGCGAGGCCCGGCCTGAACGGCTGGAGCTGTACAAACTCGCCTACGCCGAGAGTTCGCGTGCGCTCGAGTTCCAGCTGAAGCAACTCGAGGGTGTGCGGCAGCGCACCGTGCAATACCTCGCATTCGTCGGGACAGCCACGGCTTTCCTGGTCGGTACCAGCCTCAGCGGCTCGACCCGTGACACCCTTTTCTTCATCGTCGCCGCGCTGGGGACACTCATCGCCATCGCATCGGTCGTTCTCGCCGCGCACATTCTCCTGCTCGCCGCGCTCCGCTGGGGCCTGCCACGATTCCAATGGTCGTTCGCGATGTCCGGAAAACGCTTGGTCGAGTGGATCGAGCCACAGGTCGGCGCCCCGAACGAAGTCGACTACATCCGCGCCCTCACCCTCTTGAACGACGAAGCCTACGAATCCAACGAGTCGTCGCTACAATCACTGCACCGCTCCTTCTCGACCTTCGTCGTACTCGGCTTCGTGCAACTGAGCGTCTGGGTCGTGCTGGCGTGGCTGAGGGGATAAGTTCGCCCGATCAATCAGCAGAATCGAGGAGCTGAGTGCCTGACAAGCGCCATCGCGACGACGCGAGCGGTGAACCGACCCAGGACCCATCCCCGTCCCCTGCCACGGAACCTGCCTCCGATCCGTCCCCCACCCAGACGCCGTCGCCAACCCCGAGCGCCGATCCCGAACCCGCAAAGACTCCGTGGCGTCCCCCAGACGGCCCCAGCCCTATGCGTAGGGGCCCGCTCCTCGAACGTGGTCATGTGAAGCTGAGTGCACGCGACCTCATCGAGCAGTTTCGGGGCTTGAACCTCATCGAGCTCAACGAGTTCGTGAAGGCCTTCGAGGAGACCTTCGAGATCACCGCCGCCGCCCCCGCCGCCATCGCGGTCC
>NZ_JBGNYC010000012.1:0-105508 GCF_051844275.1 Cellulosimicrobium sp. CpK407 | reverse complement strand
TCGCCGCGTCGCGCGCGTCGGCGTCCCAGACGAGCTCGCCGTCCGGGTTCCAGATCTGGTTCGTCCGGTTCTTCGCCCACACCGCCCGGAAGCCCTCCGGGAGCGAGAGGTAGCGCACGAGGTGCGGCGCCCGGCGGTACAGCTCGTGCGCCGGCACGGGAACGAGGCCGCCCCGAGGCTGCGCGGCGATCGACTTCACGACCCACCCCGACGCCCCGTCGCCCACCGGCCGGGTGCGCTCGACGAACATCTCCGGGGCGTCGTACACGTCGTTGTAGACCAGCACCGTCTCCGTGAAGCGCGTGCTCTTCGAGCCGACCTTGCAGAACGCGACCATCTCCCGCTGCTGCCGGTAGGTGTCGAGCATCGGGTCGACGTCCCAGGTGAGCGTCGAGATCCCGTCCTTCGTGAGGTCCGTGACGGCGACGCGCAGGTCGTCGCCCGACGCCGAGAGGACGACCCACCAGAAGCCGTGCCAGACCTGGTAGCCCTTCACGACCTTCTCCGCAGGCAGGGTCGCGACCCAGTCCAGGAACGACTGCGCCGTCGGGGCGAGGAACGGCGTCGTCTGCGTCCACACGCGGCGACCCGTGGCCGACCGGACGTCGAGCACGACCCGCGCGGGCGCCGTCGTCGGCGTCCCGTCCGCCCACCAGCGCACCGCGTCCGCCGCGGGCGGCGGCCACGCGGTGCGGCCGTTGGCGATCGGGTCGAGCGCGAGCACCTGCTCGCCGTCGAAGTACGCGACGTACCAGTGGCCCGGCCCGTGCGCGCGGTCCACGCCCACGACGACGAACGCGCCCTTGCCGCGGGCGCGCAGCCGTGCGGCGATCTCGTCCGGCGTCGTCTGCTCGAACGCGCCGCCGACGAGCTCGGCGAGCTCTGCCTCGCTCGGGCCGACGGGCGTCGCGGGCTGCGCCGGCTCTCCGCGCAGGATCCCGACCATCGAGGCCACCGCCGACGCCGCGTGGTTCACCGGGAGGGTCGCGGCGTTCGCGTCGTTGCGGTGACCGGCGTGGAACGCCTCCACCATCTGGGCCTGCGTGAAGCATGACTCCCGCACGTACGCCGAGCCGTCGAACCCGACGATCGCCTGCGCGCCCCCACGACCCGGGGTCCACACGTGGAACCCGCCCGGGACGACCTTGTGGTGGCGCGCGACCGTCGCGACGTCGACGCCGAGCAGCGTCGCGGCCCGGTCGGCGAGGTGCGGGAAGCCCTCGGTCCAGTGCTGCTCCTGCGGGTCCGGGGCGTTCACGTCGGTCACGGGGAGAGGCTATGCGGCGCCCCCGACGCACCGCACCGCCCCGGCATGGGGACCGGTCCCCATGGGAGCACCGCTCAGGTGGCCGCCCGGCGCAGCACGGCCTCCGCGTGGCGCAGCACGGGGCCGTCGACCATCCGGCCGTCGTGCGTGAAGACGGCGTCCGGGCCGCCGGGGTTCGCGGCCGCCGCGTCGAGCAGCGCCCGCGCCGCGGCCACCTCCTGCGGCGTCGGGGCGTAGGCGGCGCGGATCACGGGGACGTGGCTCGGATGGATGCACGCGGTCGCGGCGAACCCGGACGCGGCGGCGTCCTCGGCCTCGGCCCGCAGCCCGTCGAGGTCGCCGACGTCGACGTGCACGGCGTCGACCGCGGCCTTGCCCGCGGCACCGGCGGCGAGCAGGACCGCCGACCGCGCGTGCCGCGCGACGTCGCGGTACTTCCCGTCCGGACGCCTGCTCGACGTCCCGCCGAGCGACGCGACGAGGTCCTCCGCGCCCCACATGAGCGCGACGACCTCGGGTCGCCGGGCGAGCTCGGGCGCCGCGAGCACGCCCGCCGCCGTCTCGCACAGCGCGAGGACCCGGACACCCGGGAGGGTGGCCGCGAGCGCACCGAGCGAGCCCAGCAGCTCCGGCCCGGCCTTGGCGACCATGACCGTGCGCAGCCGCGTGTCCGCGAGCGCCGCGACGTCGAGCGCGTGCTCGCGCGTCCCGACGGCGTTGACCCGCACGACCGTCCGCGCCGGGTCCAGCGTCGCGGACGCCTCGACGACCGCCCGCCGCGCGGCGTCCTTCGCGGGCGCGGCGACGGCGTCCTCGAGGTCGAGGATGACGGCGTCGGCGCGCTCGGCGGCCTTGCCGAACCGGTCCGGCCGGTCGCCGGGGCAGAACAACAGCGCCGGCCCGAGTCCGCACCCGGGCGACCCCGCGTCGTCGGGCACGGTGCGGGGCACGCCGACGGCGTCGCTCACCACGCGCCCTCCTCGTCGCCGCGCTCCAGGACGGGGTCGTGAGACCCGCTCTCGCCGCCGAGCCCTGGATCCCTCCCCACGCGGGCGCCGGGCTGGGGAGCGATCCCGGGTTCGGCAGCACCGGGGTGCCCGGCCCCGGGTGCTGCGGATGCCGCCTCGTGGGCGGCTCGGGTCCAGAAGAGCGCGGTGCGGACGGCGCGTGCGACGAGGACGCCGTCCTGGTTGAGTCCGCGGTGCTCCAGCGTGACGACGCCCTGGCCCGGGCGCGACGCCGACAGCCGCTTCTCGACGACCTCCGTCTCCGCGTACAGCGTGTCGCCGTGGAACAGCGGCTTCGGGAACTCGACCTCGCGGAAGCCGAGGTTCGCGACGATCGTGCCCTGCGTGACCTGCCCGACCGACAGCCCGACCAGCGTGGACAGCGTCATCATCGAGTTGACGAGGCGCTGCCCGAACGGCTGCGTCGCGGCCCACGCGGCGTCGAGGTGCAGCGCCTGGTGGTTCATCGTGAGCGTGGAGAAGACGACGTCGTCCGCCTCCGTGAGAGTGCGGCCGGGCCGGTGGCGGTACACCACGCCCGTCTCGAGCTCGTCGTAGTACAGGCCCCGCTGGACCACCTCGCGCATGCTGCTCCTCCCTCCTCACCTCGGCCTCGGCGACGTCCGCCGAGAACGACCTCACCCGCCGTCGAGCACGACATGAAGGACGGAAAGAGGCGGATAACGTCCTTCATGTCGTGTTCGGCGTCGGTCGTGGCCTAGCCGTCCAGTCCCAGGCTCCTCGCGATGACCATCAGCTGCACCTCGGTGGTGCCCTCGCCGACCTCCAGGACCTTCGCGTCGCGGTAGTGGCGCGCGACCGGGTTCTCGTTGAGGAAGCCGTAGCCGCCGAAGATCTGCGACGCGTCGCGCGCGTTCGCCATCGCCGCCTCGCCGCCGACGAGCTTGGCGACCGACGCCTCCGCCTTGAACGGCTTGCCGCGCACGAGCTTCTGCGCGGCGTCGAGCCACGCGAGCCGCGCGGTGTGGACGCGCGCCTGCATGCGGGCGAGCGTGAAGGCGACGTGCTGGTTCTCGCCGATCGAGCGCCCGAACACGACCCGCTCCTTCGCGTACCGCAGCGCCTCCTCGAGGCAGCCCTGCGCGGCGCCGGTCGCCAGCGCGGCGAACGCGATGCGCCCCTCGTCGAGCGCGCGGAGGAAGTTCGCGTACCCGCGGCCGCGCTCGCCGAGCAGGTTGCCGGCGGGCACGCGCACGTCGGTGAGCGTGAGGGGGTGCGTGTCCGACGTGTGCCACCCGACCTTGTCGTACGACGGCCCGACCTCGAGCCCGGGCGTGCCCGCGGGGACGATGATGCTCGACAGCTCCTTGCGCACCTCGCCGTCCTGGCTGACGTGCTCGCCCGTGACGGCCGTGATCGTCACGAGGCTCGTGATCGGCGTCCCCGAGTTGGTGATGAACTGCTTGGAGCCGTCGATCACCCACTCGTCGCCGTCGAGCCGTGCGGTCGTGCGCGTGCCGCCCGCGTCGGAGCCGGCGTCGGCCTCCGTGAGCCCGAACGCCGCGAGCGCCCGCCCGGCGAGGAGATCCGGCAGCCAGCGCTCCTGCTGCTCGCGCGACCCGTGCCGGAAGATCGGCACGATCCCCAGCCCGACGCCCGCCTCGAGCGTCACCGCGATGGACTGGTCGACGCGCGCCAGCGCCTCGACGGCGAGGCACAGCGACACGTAGTCCTGGCCCTGACCGCCGATCTCGCGCGGGAACGGGAGCCCGAACAGCCCCAGCTCCCCCATCTGCGCGATGATCTCCATCGGCAGTCGGCGCTCGGTGTCGTACCGGTACGCGGCGGGCGCGACGACGCTGTCCGCGAAGTCGCGCACCACCTGGCTGAGCTTCCGCTGCTCGTCGTCGAGCAGGACGTCGGCCTCGATCATGATGCTCCCTGGGTGTCGGGTTGCGGGACCGGGGCGGCGGGGTCTGCCGCGCCGGAGTCGTGGGGGTGGACGACAGCGACCACCTGGTCCCGGCGCACGAGGTCGCCGGGGCGCACGCGCACGTCGGCGACGCCGTCGTGCGGGGCGAGGAGCGGGTGCTCCATCTTCATGGCCTCGACCGTCACGAGGACGGCCCCGGCGGCGACCGGCTCGCCGTCGGCGGCGGCCGTCACCACCGTGCCCGGCATCGCGGCGCGGACCTCGGGGTCGGTCGCGCCGGGCGCGTCGCCCCGGGCCCGACGGCGGTCGGCCCGCGCCCGCGCGGCGCGCTGCTCCCGGTCCGGGGCGGCCAGGGCGACGGTCCGCCCGTCGCGCCACACCCACACCGTCGCGGGCTCGCCGTCGGCGGACGGCACGTCGAGCGCGAGCCGCACGCGCTCCCGGACGCCGTCCACGGTGAGCCACCACGCGCCGTCGGCCCCGGCGTCACGCTCGATCGACGCCCGCACCTCACGCGGCCGCGCGGCGCCGGGTCCCCACCCGCCGTCGGTGTCGCGCGCCGGCGGACACTGCACGACGGCGTCCCGCGCCGACCCGGAGACCCGCACCTCGTGCACACTCCCGGCGGCATCGACCAGCACGACCCGCCACGGCGCAGCGGCCGCGTTGAGCCGCCACCCGTCCCTGACCCGCCACGGATCGTCGTCGCCCGTCCCCGCCGCCCCGCCGAACCCGGGGTGGTCGCGCGAATCGTCAGCGAACCTGTCGACAACCCCGGATTCGGCACGGCGCGGGGTTGTCGCGAACAGCGCCGCGGCCACGAGATCGATCCACGCGGCGTCGTCGGACAACGAGCCGACCTCCGGGGTGAGGACCCGGGGGGTGTGCGCGCCGTCGTGCTCGGCGGGCGAACCAACCTCCGAAGCGAGGGGACGGCGGGTGTGCACGCTGTCGTGCTCGGCGGGCGAGCCGACCGCAGAGGTGAGGGGTCGGGGGGTGTGCGCGCCGTCGTGGTCGGGCCTGGCGGGAGCGCCCGAGGAACGAGGGCGCGGATGGTAGACGGCGCGCACACCCCCCGACCCCTCACCGGACCCGACCACAGACCCCGACGACGAACCGGAAGACACGAGCCGGTCGATCAGCCCAGTGTCGAGCCGCCCCGCCCGCACGTCACCGTCCGCGAGCAGAGACCGCAGGAACGCCGTGTTCGTCTCGACCCCCAGCACGACCGTCCGCGCGAGCAGCCCGTCGAGCCGGTCGACGGCCTCGTCGCGCGTCTGTCCCCAGGCGACCGCCTTGGCGAGCATCGGGTCGTAGTGGCCGCCGACCATCGTCCCGGTGGCGATGCCGGAGTCCAGGCGCAGCGGCGACGCACCAGGCCCGGACGGGACGCCGCCGTCGTCGTAGACCAGGACCGAGCCGGTCGCAGGGAGGAACCCGCGCTCGGGCGACTCGGCGTAGAGGCGCGCCTCGACGGCGTGGCCGCGGAGCACGACGTCGTCCTGGGCCACGCCGAGGGGCGCGCCCGCCGCGACGCGCAGCTGGAGCGCGACGAGGTCGAGGCCGGTGACCATCTCGGTCACGGGGTGCTCCACCTGGAGGCGCGTGTTCATCTCGATGAAGAAGAACTCGTCGGGGCGCGCGGCGGGGACGAGGAACTCGACCGTCCCGGCGCCGACGTACCCGACGGACCGCGCGACCTCGCACGCGGCCTCGCCCATGCGGGCGCGCTGCTCCGCGGTGAGGAGCGGCGACGGCGCCTCCTCGACCACCTTCTGGTGGCGGCGCTGGAGCGAGCACTCGCGCTCGCCGAGGTGGACGACGGTCCCGTGCGTGTCGGCGAGCACCTGCACCTCGATGTGGCGCGGTGCCTCGACGAGCCGTTCGAGCAGCAGCGTGTCGTCGCCGAACGACGACGCGGCGACCCGGCGCGCGGACGCGAGCGCGGTCGGCAGGTCCTCGGCCGTCCGCACGACGACCATCCCCTTGCCGCCGCCCCCGGCGGACGGCTTGACGAGCAGCGGGAACCCGACGTCGCCCGCGGCGGCCAGCAGGTCGTCGTCGGACATCCCCGGCTCCCCCGCCCCGGGCACGACCGGCACGCCCCGGGCGCCGACGAGGCGCTTGGCGGCGAGCTTGTCCGCCATCGCGTCCAGGGCGTCCACGCCCGGCCCGACGAACGCGATCCCGGCGCGCTCGCACGCTCGGGCCAGCGCCGGGTTCTCGGACAGGAAGCCGTAGCCGGGGTGGATCGCCTCGGCCCCGGTCGCGACGGCCGCGGCGACGACCGCCTCGACGTCGAGGTAGCTGCGCGCGGCGGAGGCCGGGCCGATCCGGACGGCGACGTCCGCCTCGCGCACGTGGCGGGCGTCGGCGTCGGCGTCGGAGAAGACGGCGACGGACCGCACGCCGAGGCGACGCTGCGTGCCGATCACGCGGCACGCGATCTCGCCGCGGTTCGCGACGAGGACCGTGCGGAACCCGGGACCACCGCCGGGCTGGTCCGTGCGCTGGTCCGCCGGGCGCTCGGACGGTCGGTCCGCCGTCCGGGCGGGCGCCTCGTGGGGGGTGTCGGAGGTCATCGGCTCACATCCGGAAGAGGCCGAACCGGTCACCGGTCCAGGTCTCGGCGAGGGGCGTGCGCGCGCACACGCCGAGGGCGAGGCCGAGCACGCGGCGCGTGTCGGCGGGGTCGATCACGCCGTCGTCCCAGAGGCGCGCGGTCGCGTAGTAGGGGCTGCCGTGCTCGTCGTAGTCGGCGCGGATCCCGGCGGAGAACGCGGCCTCCTCGTCGGGGTCCCACGTCTCGCCGCGCGCGGCGAGCTGGTCGCGCTTGACGGTCGCCAGCACGGACGCGGCCTGCGGACCGCCCATGACGGAGATGCGGCTCGCGGGCCAGGACCACAGGAAGCGCGGGGAGTACGCGCGCCCGCACATCGAGTAGTTGCCCGCCCCGAAGGACCCGCCGACGATCACGGTGAGCTGGGGGACGCGCGTCGTCGCGACGGCGGTGACCATCTTGGCGCCGTCCTTCGCGATCCCTCCCGCCTCGGCGTCGGTGCCGACCATGAACCCGGAGATGTTCTGCAGGAACAGCAGGGGGATCCCGCGCTGGTCGCACAGCTCGACGAAGTGCGCTCCCTTGAGCGCCGATGCCCCGAACAGCACGCCCTGGTTCGCGAGGACGCCCACGGGGTGCCCGTGGATCCGCGCGAACCCGGTGACGAGCGTGTCGCCGTACTCGCGCTTGAACTCGTCGAACCGGCTGCCGTCGACGAGCCGCGCGACGATCTCGCGCGGGTCGTACGGAGCTTGTACATCGATCGGGACGGCACTGTACAAGCCTTCGCTCGTCGTTCCCTGGCCGGGGGCGCGGGCGTCGTCGTGCCCGACGGCGGGCGGCACGCTCGCCACGACGTCCCACGCGGGTGCGGGGTCGGGCGGGAGCGTCGCGACGATGCGGCGCACGGTGTCGAGCGCGTCCTCGTCGTCGTCGGCGAGGTGGTCGACGACGCCGCTGCGACGCGCGTGGAGCTCGCCGCCCCCGAGCTCCTCCGCGGTCACGACCTCCCCGATCGCCGCCTTCACGAGCGGCGGGCCGCCGAGGAAGATCGTGCCCTGCCCGCGCACGATGACCGTCTCGTCGCTCATCGCGGGAACGTAGGCGCCGCCGGCCGTGCACGACCCGAGCACCGCGGAGATCTGCGGGATCCCCGCCGCCGAGAGGCGCGCCTGGTGGTAGAAGATCCGGCCGAAGTGGTCGCGGTCCGGGAACACCTCGGCCTGCCGGGGCAGGAACGCGCCGCCCGAGTCGACGAGGTAGACGCACGGCAGGCGGTTCTCGAGCGCGATCTCCTGCGCGCGCAGGTGCTTCTTCACCGTGAGCGGGTGGTACGTGCCGCCCTTCACGGTCGCGTCGTTGCACACGACCATGACCTGCCGCCCGCTGACGACCCCGATACCCGCGACGACGCCCGCGGCCGGCCACGCGCCGTCGTCCACGCCGTACCCGGCGAGCGGCGCGATCTCGAGGAACGGGCTGCCCTCGTCGAGCAGCCGGTCGACGCGGTCGCGCGGCAGCAGCTTGCCGCGCGCGACGTGCCGGTCGCGCGCCGACGCCGGTCCCCCGCGCGCGACGTCCGCCGTGCGCTCCCGCAGCTCGCCGGCGAGCGCCCGCTGCGCGGCGTCGTTCGCCCGGGCCGCATCCGACCCGGGCTCGACGGCGCTCGTCAGCACGGTCATCCGGTCACCCCTCCCTGCCGAAGCCGGGATCGCTCCCCACGCGCGGCCGATCCTGGGGAGGGATCCAGGGTTCGACCGGGCGCGGTGCCGCCGCCCGGCACCGGGGCGCTCGCCAGGAGGGCGAGGGCCGGGTCCTCGAGCAGGGCGCCGAGGTCGGCGAGGAAGCGCGCGCCCTGCTCGCCGTCGACCACGCGGTGGTCGAACGACAGGCTCAGCGTGACGACGTCGCGCAGCGCGACCTCGCCGTCGTGCTCCCAGGGCCGACGGCGCACCGCGCCCAGGCCGAGGATCGCCGCCTCCCCGGGGACGAGGATGGGCGTGCCCGCGTCGACGCCGAACACGCCGACGTTGGTGATCGAGATCGTCCCGCCGGTGAGGCGCTCGGGCGTCGTGCGGCCGTCGCGCGCCGTGACCGTGAGGTCGGTGAGCGCGGCGGCGAGGTCGGGCAGGTCGAGGTCCTGCGCGTCGGGCACGTGCGGCACGACGAGCCCTCGGTCGGTCGCGACCGCGATCCCCAGGTGCACCCGTCGGTGCCGCATGATCTCCGCCGAGCCGTCGGCGAGGTCGCGCCACGCGCTGTTGAGCGCGGGATGGCGCGGCAGCACGAGGCACAGCGCACGGGCCGCGAGCGCCAGGACGGTGATCCGCTCGCCGCGCGCGAGGCGATGGGTGCGCAGGCGTTCCAGGAGCTCGACGCTGCGCGTCACGTCGACCGTGAGGAACACCGTCGCGTGCGGCGCCGTGAACGCGCTCGCCACCATCGCCGCCGCGGTGTGCTTGCGCACCCCCCGCACCGGCACGACCTCGGGCTCGAGCCCGGCCCGCGCGTCGACGCCGGCGGCCGCCGAGACGGGAGACGTGGCCCCTCGTCCGAGCCCTCCCGGGGCCACGTCTCCCTTCTCGTCCGCGGTCGCCGACGGAGCGTCGGCCGACGCGGCCGAGCCGGTCGAGGCGGCCGAGGCGGCCGAGGCGGTGAGCGTGCCGTGGACGTCGCGCGGCGGGCGCACGACGTCGCGGTGGCAGCTCACCGCGGCGAGGACGTCCTCGCGGGTGATGAGCCCGTCCGGACCCGTGCCGTCCACGCGGTCGATGCGCACGCCGAGCTTCTTCGCGAGCGCCCGCACCGGCGGCGTCGACCGGGGCCGCTCGCCGACCCGGCCGGGCGTAGCGTCGGCGTCGAGCCCGGGATCCGTCCTCACGATCGGGACCGCCTGGGGAGCGACCCCGGGTTCGGCCGGCTCGGGCCGGCCCCCGGCGCGCCCAGCAGCAGACACGGGAGCCCGACGGCGGCGCGTGGGCCTGCCCGCACGCTCCGGCGCGGCCCCGTACCCGACGAGGTTCGACTCTGGCCCGTCGTCGTCCCCCTGCTCGCCGAGCCCGGGGTCTCTCCTCACGGGGACAGCCGTGTGAGGAGCGACCCCGGGTTCGGCAGCCTGGGGCGTCGCGGGCGGGGCGCTGTCCCCGGTCGGGGCGGCAGGGGTGCCGTCGTCGATCTCGAAGGTCACCAACGGGTCGCCGACGGTGACGGTCTGGCCCTCCTCCGCGTGCAGGGACGCGACGACGCCCGTGTACGGGGACGGGAGGTCGACGAGGGCCTTGGCCGTCTCGACCTCGGCGATGACCTGGTTGAGCTCGACGTGGTCGCCCGCGTGGACGTGCCAGCTCACGATGTCGGACTCGGTGAGGCCCTCCCCGAGGTCGGGGAGGCGGAACTCGCGCATCGTCATCATCGGGCCACCGCCTCGACGGTGCGGGGCGCGCCGGCCGACCCGGGAGCCCCGACCGGTGCCGCGGCGTCGGGCACGGACGACGGCACGAACGGCTCGACGCGACCCAGGACGCGGTCGACGCCGTCGAGGATGCGGTCGAGGTCGGGCAGGTAGTGGCCCTCGAGCTTCGCGGGCGGGTACGGCATGCCGTGGCCCGTGACGCGGACGGGCGCGGCTTCCAGGTACTCGAAGCAGCGGTCGGTCACGGTCGCGGCGATCTCCGCGCCGAGCCCGGCCTGCCGCGGCGCCTCGTGCGTCACGACGACGCGCCCCGTCTTGCGGACGGAGGCCGCGACGGTGTCGTGGTCGATCGGCGAGAGCGAGCGCAGGTCGATCACCTCGACGGACACGCCGTCGTCCGACGCGGCGACGGCGGCGTCGAGCGCGGTCCCCACGAGCCCGCCCCACGTGACGAGCGTGACGTCGTGGCCCTCGCGCACGACGCGGGCCCGGTCCATGGGCAGCGGGTCGACGGGGTCGAGGTCGACCTCGCCCTTGAGGTGGTAGCGCCGCTTGGGCTCGAAGAAGATCACCGGGTCGTCGCACGCGACGGCCTGGCGGAGCACTGTGTACGCGTCCTGCGGGTTCGCGACCGACACCACCCGCAGACCCGCGACGTGCGCGAACAGCGCCTCGGGCGACTCCGAGTGGTGCTCGGCCGCGCCGATGCCGCCGCCGACGGGGATGCGGATCGTGATCGGCAGGCGCACCTTCCCGCCGGTGCGGGCGTGCATCTTCGCGAGCTGGGACAGGATCTGGTCGAACGCGACGAACACGAAGCCGTCGAACTGGATCTCGCACACCGGCCGGTAGCCGCGGTACGCGAGCCCGACGGCCGTCCCGATGATCCCGGACTCCGCGAGCGGCGTGTCGAGCACGCGCCGCGGCCCGAACTCCGCCTGGAGCCCGTCGGTCACGCGGTAGACGCCGCCGAGCCGGCCGACGTCCTCGCCCATGACGACCACGCGGTCGTCGTCCGTCATCGCGCGGCGCAGCCCCGCGCCGAGCGCCTTCGCCACGGTGAGGGTGCTCATCGCGCCACCCCCGTCACGGTCCCGGTGCCCGACGCCGCCCGGTCGCCCGCGGTGCCCGGCCCACCCGCGCCGTCGTCCCCGTCCCCGAACGACGCCAGGTAGTGCGCGTACTCGGCGCGCTCGCGCTCCAGCGCGTGGTGCGGCTCGGCGTAGACGTGGTCGAAGAGCGACAGCGGCGGCGGGTCGGTGAGCGCGACGCACCCGGCACGCAGCTCGGCCGCCGCGGCGTCGGCGACGCCCTGCACCCGGGCCGCCCCCGCGTCGTCGAGCACGCCGACGGAGCGCAGGTACGCCTCGAACCGCGCGATCGGGTCGCGCCCGGTCCACTCCTCGACCTCCGCGGCGTCGCGGTACCGCTTCGGGTCGTCGGCCGTGGTGTGCGGGCCCATGCGGTAGGTGACGGCCTCGATCAGCGTCGGGCCGCCGTCGCGGCGGGCCCGGTCGAGCGCGGCGCGCGTCACGGCGAGCACCGCGAGGACGTCGTTGCCGTCCACGCGCACGCCCGGCATGCCGAACCCGCGGGCGCGGTCGGCGAGCGGGACGCGCGACTGGAGCGCGACCGGCTCGGAGATCGCCCACTGGTTGTTCTGGCAGAAGAAGAGGACGGGCGAGCGGTACGTGGACGCGAAGACGAACGCCTCGTTGACGTCGCCCTGGCTCATCGCGCCGTCGCCGAGGTACGCGACTCCCACCGGGAGCCCGGCGGACGCATCGACCCGGCCCGCGTCGACGTCGTTCTGCACGCCCATCGCCCAGCCGGTCGCGTGGAGCGTCTGCGCGCCGATGATGACCTGCGGCGACGCCATGCCGATCGCGTACGGGTCCCAGCCGGAGACCGCGACGCCGCGCCACACGCGCACGAGGTCGACGAGCTCGGCGCCGCGCACGCGCGCGACCGCGTGCTCGCGGTACGAGGAGAAGACGAAGTCGTCGTCGCGCAGCGCGCGCGCCGAGCCGACCTGGGCCGCCTCCTGCCCGAGGAGCGGGGGCCAGAGCGCGAGCTCGCCCTGCCGCTGGAGGGCCGTCGCCTCGGCGTCGATGCGGCGCGCGACGACCATGTCCTCGTAGAGCCGCAGGAGCGTCGTCCGGGCGGCCTCGCGCGCGGCCTCGTCGGGCGCCGCGGGGTCGAGGTCGGCGAGCCACCGGTCGAGCTCGGGGTCCGGGCGCCGCGTGCCGTCCTCGGTCAGCACGCGCAGGGTCGGGGTCGTGCGCGACGGCGTGTCCCCGACGTCCCGGGGGGCGTCACCGGCGCGGGGCGGCCTGCCCGGAGCACCGGCGCGCCGGGCGGCGGGCGTGTTCGGGCGCACGTCGTGGGCCATGGTCTTCCGGTCTGCTCGTGCGTCGCGCGGGGTTGCCGCCCGGTGACCGTTCTGCGCCTTCGGCGGGGTCGCCGCCGTCGGTCCGGTCCGCACCGCAGGTTCGCTGGGCATCGTCGCCACCTCACCTCGGGGAGCCGGTCCTCACCGTCGAGGACCGAGGTAGGGCGAACGTAACCCCTGCCACGCACATGGCTCCACCGACCTCCGACACGCTGCGCAGTGTGACCGCCGTCACTCGGCTAGGGTGAGCAGCATGCACAGCGCCGACGCTGTCGACCTCGACCTCCTGCTCGCCCTCGCCGACGACCCGCGGGCGACGATCGTCGCGCTCGCCGACCGCCTGCGGATCTCCCGCAACACCGTCGCCGCACGCCTCGCACGGCTCGAGGCCGAGGGCGCGTTCCTCGCGCTCGACCGGCGGATCGACCCGCACGTGCTCGGGCACCCGCTCACGGCGTTCGTCGAGGTCCAGGTGCGGCAGAAGGAGCTCGCCCGGATCGTCGACGACGTCGCGCGCATCCCCGAGGTCGTGCAGGCGTTCGGGCGCAGCGGGACGGCCGACCTGCGCGTCACCGTCGCGTGCCGCGACACCGACCACCTGTTCCGCATCGACGCGGCGATCCTCGCGATCGACGGCGTCGAGCGCACGGAGACCTCGCTGTCGATGGGCGAGCTCATCCCGTACCGCCTGCGCCCCCTCATCGAGCAGCAGCGTCGCGGCGCCCGCTGACGCGGACGGCTGCGCGTCCGCGGCGACGCCGCTCCGGGCGTCGGGCCGCGGGACGTCAGCTGAAGCCGATGGCGCGCTGCGCGACCCGGTAGGCCAGGACGGTCACGCGCCGGCCCGCCGGGCCGGGGAGGTTGGCGATCTGCCCGAGGCCCGACCAGCGCACCTGGTGGTAGAGCTCGGGGTCCTGGGCGCGCAGGCGCGACCAGAGCCGCTCCTTCTCCACGAGGCACGCGGGCGTCCCGGCACGGACCAGCAGGATCGACGACACCGCGCAGATGATCTCCACGTAGTGCAGCAGGTAGCGGCGCAGACGACGGTCGGTCACGGGCGTCCGGGAGACGTGCTCGAGCATGAGCCAGTTGACCCGGAGCTGCTGGTCGAGGCGCTGGAGCATGACCGCCTCGTGCACGGACTGGTCCTCGCGGCCGATGAAGTACCGGTAGAGGTCGACGTCGAGGTAGTACAGCGTGCGCACGTGCGCGAGCGGGACGAGCGCGTACAGGTTGTCCACGTAGAACGTGTGCTCGGGCAGCCGGAGGCCCGCGTCGCGCAGCACCTGGGTCCGGTACATCAGCGCGTGCATCATCATGTACTGGCGCTTGGCGAAGCGGCGGGTCTGCGACCACGTGAGCACGCGCCCGCGCGGCAGGGCTCCGCGGTACCGGACCGCCGTCTTCACGCGCTTGCCGACCTTCTCGTACACGAAGTTGCTCACCAGCAGGTCGACGGGCTCCCCGCCGGGGGTCCCGGCGTCCACGAACCGGCGCACGAACCCGCGCAGCGTCGCGAGCACCTGGGCGAGCGCGGCGCGGTCCACCCAGTCGTCGGCGTCCACGACCTTGAGGTACTCCCCGCGCGCGTGGTCGAGTCCGGTGTTGATCGCCGACCCGTGCCCGCCGTTGGCCTTGCGGAGCACGTGCACCTCGCCCGGGTGCCGGTCGGCGTAGCCCTGCGCGAGCGCGGCCGTGCCGTCGGTCGAGCCGTCGTCGACGACGAGGACCTCCACCTCGGGCCCGAACCCGACGAGCGAGTCGAGCGCGCGTGCCAGGTAGGGCTCGGCGTTGTACGCCGGGACGACGACGGTCAGGAGCGGGGTCACGACGCACGCACCTCTCCGGCGGGCGCCGCCTCCGGCGTGGCCGGCACCTCGGGCACCTGCTTGAAGATGACCTTGAAGATCGGGAAGAACACCCAGAACGAGATCGCCGCGTTGATGATCATCGTGGTGAAGTCCGCGAGGGTCTCGCCCGCGGCGCCCAGGCCCCACGTGTCGATGAACAGCTCGTAGATCGGCGTCTTGTACAGGCCCTGCGCGGCGGCGGCGGCGACGGAGATGACGACGTACGCGATGGTGTACCAGAGCGCCGCCTTCGCGACCGACGAGTTGGACTTGAACGTGATGTTGCGCTGAGCGAAGAAGTTGATCACCTGCGCCACCAGCAAGGTGATCTGCACGGCGAGGAAGTATGCCAGCCCACCGCCACCGCCCGGGAGCGGGCCTGCGGCGTAGTCGAAGACGTAGTACGTCGACCCGTCCGGGTTCGTCCCGATCGGCCAGACCTGGAACGCCACGTCCACCAGGGCGGTCATGCCGAAGACCCACTTGATGAGGGGCATGAGCGCGAGCTGGAGCACGGTGATGCCGTTGCTCAGCACGAAGAACACGACGAACTGGGCGGTCCCGGGGCGCTTCTCGGAGAACCGGCGCCAGGCGTCGCGGAGGCGGGTGAACATGGGTCTTCCCTTCGAGCAGGTCAGGCGTCGCCGCGGAGGGTGCGCGCGGTGCGACGGTCGGCACGGCGGTTGCGGACGAACCCGCGCAGGACGGCGCCGGTGCCGCGGAAGAGGTGGCCGTTGACGATGCGGAGGATGCCCTCGACCATCGCGGCGTCGACCAGGCCGCCGGTCATCTTCCCGATGGCCCGGAACGGCATGTTGAGCAGGAACAGGATGTTGAGGTCCGGCGTCCCCTTGCGGTCCGCGGCGTCGCGCCGCCAGGACAGGATCCGGAACGCGAGGCGGGCGAGCGGCGAGCGCGCGTCCGCGAGGCGCGACAGCGGGTCGTTGACGCCGAGGGGACCGGACCAGGCCGCCGTCGGGACGGGGCGACCCAGGAGCGCCGCGAACTGAGCGTCCGACACGTCGTGGACGCGCCCGGTGCGGTACGGCTCCGGCAGGTCGTCCTCGGTGCGGGGCGGCACGGTGCCGGCGAGCTCGACCGTCGCCCCGAGCGGCAGGTCGTCCACGTGGGAGCCGACCAGCACCGACCACGCGCCCTGCTCGACCTGCCACGCGCCCGTCGCGACGTCCCAGTGCCGGAACGCCGCCTCTCCGAGGGGCACGGTGACCGTGCGCGACTCGCCGGGCGCGAGCTCGACCCGCGCGAACCCGGCGAGCGTGCGCACCGGGCGGTGGACGCCCGGCGTCTCGCGGCGCACGTAGACCTGCACGACGTCGGCCCCGGCGACCGTCCCGGTGTTCGTCACGGTCACGGTCGCGGTCGCGGTGACCGTCGCAGCACCCGTCACAGGGCCGCTGTCGACCACGAGGCCCGAGTGCGCGAACGTCGTGTAGGAGAGCCCGAACCCGAACGGGAACGCCACGGGGACGTCGGCGCTCGTGTAGTACCGGTAGCCGACGTACAGGCCCTCGCGGTAGACGGCGGTGCGCCCGGTCGCGGGGAACGCGCCGGCGGTCGGGGTGTCCGCGAGACGCACGGGCAGCGTCTCGGCGAGCCGCCCGGACGGGTTGACGACGCCCGTGAGCACGTCGAGGATCCCGCCGGCACCGGCCTGGCCGGACAGGTAGCCGTGCACGAGCGCCCGGGCGGAGCCGAGCCACGGGGTCGAGATCGCGCCGCCGCCCGCGAGCACCACGACGGTGGCGGGGTTGGCCGCGGCCACGGCCTGGAGCACCTCGACCTGCGACCGGTGCAGCGCGATCGTCGAGCGGTCCAGCCCCTCCGACTCGGCGATCTCGTCCAGACCGAGGAAGAGGAGCACGACGTCGGCGCCGCGCGCGGCCTCGACGGCCTCGTCGCGCAGCGCGGGGTCGGGCGTGCCGTCGCGGCGGAAGCCGGGGGCGAAGGCCGTCAGGTCGAGGCCGGAGTCCCCGATCACGTCGAGCACGCTGTCGAGACGCGTCGGGTTCACCGCGGACGAGCCGGAGCCCTGGTAGCGCGGGGTGCGCGCGAAGTCGCCGACGACGGCCACGCGCGTCCCGGCGGCGAGCGGCAGGATCGCGTCGTCGTTCTTGAGCAGCACCGCCGAGCGCGCCGCGACCTCGCGGGCGAGCGCGTGGTGCGCGTCGACGTCGACGGCCGGGGCGGTGCCCGGCTCGCGGGCCTCCGCCACGAGGCGCAGCACCTCGTGGGCGCGCGCGTCGAGGTCGGCCTCGTCGAGGCGGCCCGACCGCACCGCGTCCACGAGCTGGCGCGCCGAGCCGAGCCCGGCCGCCGGCATCTCGAGGGTCCCGCCCGCCGCCGCGGCCGCGACGACGTCGTTGGACCCGCCCCAGTCGGAGACGACGGCGCCGTCGAAGCCCCACTCGCGGCGCAGCACCTGGGTGAGGAGGAACGGGTCCTCGTGGGCGTACACGCCGTTGACGAGGTTGTAGGAGGACATGATCGTCCGGGGCCGGGCCTCCGCGACGACGATCCCGAACGCCGTGAGGTACACCTCCCGCAGCGTGCGCTCGTCGACCACGGAGTCCGAGACCATGCGGCGCAGCTCCTGGGAGTTCGCCGCGAAGTGCTTGGGGCACGCGGCGACGCCCTGGGACTGGATGCCGCGCACGTACCCGGCGGCCATCCGGCCCGCGAGCAGCGGGTCCTCGGAGAAGTACTCGAAGCTGCGCCCGCCGAGCGGCGACCGCTTGATGTTGAGGCCCGGGCCGAGCAGCACGTCCACGTCCTGCGCCGCGGCCTCCGCGCCGAGCGCGGCGCCCACGCGCTCGGCCAGCTCGACGTCCCACGTGTTCGCCACGGCGGCGGCCGTCGGGAAGCACGTGGCCTCCTGCGAGGCCGCGATGCCGAGGTGGTCGGCCGCGCCGAGCTGCTTGCGGACGCCGTGCGGACCGTCGGCCAGCCACAGCGAGCGGATGCCGAGCCGCGGGACGTCGTGCGTCTCCCACACGGTCTTCCCCGTCAGGAGCGCGGCCTTCTCCAGGAGCGTCAGGCTCGCGGTCGGGACGACGCCGATCGTCGCGGTCGTCGTGCCCGGTGCCGAGGCCGTCTCGCCGGCCGCGGCGGTGGTCTCGCCGTGGAGCTGCACGGTGCTCTCCTTGCGTGGTCGTGGGTCGTGCGGGGTCTGTCCGAGCGGTCTGCGGGCATGGCGGGGCCTGCCGTCGGCGGTGCGTCGACGACGGCGCAGCTCGGGACGTGCGGAGTGGGGACCCGGTGCGGTCGGCGGTCCGGGGTCCCGGCGTCGGGCCGGCGGTGGTGGGCGCCACCGGCCCGACGGCGCCGGGTGCCGGGTCCCCGGGCGGTCGCCCGCCCGGGGATCCGGTGGTCACCGGCTACCGGGCCGCGGGGACCGCCGGCTCGGAGGCGGGTGCGGCGACCTCCTCGGCCGCCGACCGGTGCCGGCGGACGCGCCGGACCACGAGGAAGGCGCCGACCAGGACGAGCAGCCCGAGGAGGACCGACACGCCGATCTGGACGTAGACCCAGGTGGGCGGCGTGTAGGTGACCGTCGCGCCGGGAGCGAGCCCGTTCATGGCGTTCGAGTTGGCCACCGTGAACAGGATGTTGTGGGTCGCGTTCCGGATGTCCGTGACCGCCTTCGCGGACGTCGTGTCGCCGAACGACTTCGACGGCTGGAAGGTGAGCGTCAGGTCCGTGCCCCCGTCGAGGCCCTCGTTGGGGTTCATGTACGGGTACAGGTTGAAGTCCGTGATCGCGAAGCCCTCGAAGCCCCACTCCCCGCGCAGCACGTCCGTCATGAGCGGCTTCGAGCCGCCCGTCCACGTCGCGCCGATGCGGTTGAACGAGCTCATGATGCCGAGCGCCCCGACCGTGGTCTCGGCGATCGTGCCCTCGTCGTCCGCGACGTACCGGACGTCCGTCGTGACGCCCTTGATCGCCAGCTCGAACGGCTTGAGGTAGAGCTCGCGGATCGTCTGCTCGGTCGCCCAGGTCGCGGGGCCGTTGTCGACGCGGTTCGTCTCCTGCTCGTTGAGCGCGAAGTGCTTGAGCATCGTGTAGACGCCCTTGCTCGCCGCGCCGTTCGACACGGCGGCGGCCATCTGGCCCGAGAGGAGCGGGTCCTCCGAGTAGTACTCGAAGTTGCGGCCGCCGAACGGCGAGCGGTGCAGGTTCACCGCCGGCGCGTACCAGCCGTTGAGGCCCTTCTGGAGCGCCTCCTCGCCGATCATCCTGCCCATCGCGGTGCCGAGGTCGACGTCCCACGTCTGCGCGATGAGGACCTCGGACGGGTAGGCGACGCCGTTGATCGACGAGTTGATGAAGGACGAGAAGCCCGCCGGTCCGTCCGGCTCGACCGTCTGCGGCTTGGCGATCGAGGCGATCGCGGCCGTCTGGTACGCACCGTTCAGCAGCATGTCCGTCATGTCGCCCACCGTCAGCGAGTCGAGCAGCTCGTCCCACTGCGGGTCGTCCTTGGGCAGCCCGCGCAGGTCGACGAGCGTCAGGTCGGAGCGCTCGCCCGTCGTCGGCATCTCGCCGTCGAACGCGGCGGCCTCGGCGTCGTAGTCCCAGGCGGCGAAGCCGTCCTGCGTGGCCTCGTCGGCGACCGACTGCTCCGCCGTCGGGGCCTGCGGGAACGTGCCCGCGAAGTCCGCGCGGGACATCGGGACGACCGTGCCGTCCGCGCCGTCGGCGCTGAAGCGCGCCGAGACGTCGTCGAACCGGTTGGTCACCTCGGCGAGGTCCGACGCGCGGTGCTCCTCGCCCGCGTACACGACGTCGGACGCGACCGGGTACGTGATCGGCTCAGTGCCCGCCGCGACGGTGTGGGAGTCGGTGCGCAGGCTGAGCGTGTAGTCGCCCGCCTCCAGGACGTACGCCCTCGCGTCCAGGTGGTCGTAGGACGCCATGTCCTCGACCGCGATCTCCAGGGTCACGGTCTCGCTCGCGCCCGGCTCGATGACGCCCGTCTTGGCGAAGTCGCCCAGGACGACCTCGGACTTCTCGATCCCGCCCGGCGTGTACGGCGCCGAGTAGTAGAGCTCGACGACGTCGCGGCCGGCGACCGTGCCCGTGTTCGTCACCTCGACCGTGACCGCGACGGTCCCGTCGACGTCGCCCGCCTCGGTGCCCGTGACCGCCCACGCGAAGTCGGTGTAGCTCAGGCCGTAGCCGAACGGGTAGACCACCGCGTCGTCGTAGTCGACGAAGCCCTCGGCCGCCGCGGTCTCGTAGTAGCGGTACCCGACGTAGATGCCCTCGGTGTAGTCGACGAACGGGGCGTTGCTCGTGACGGTCGCGTTGGACGTCGCCTTCTCGACCGCGGAGACCGGGTAGGAGGCCTCGATGTTCGAGTAGAAGAAGCTGCCGAAGTTCGCGAACGTCGGGTCGGCGGTGAAGTCCGCGGCCCAGACGTCGGTCGTGCGGCCCGACGGGTTGACCTCGCCCGTGAGGATCGTCCCCAGGGCGTTGAAGCCGGTGGCGCCGGGCGAGCCCGCGAGCAGGATCGCGTCGACCTCGGGGTCGGCCTGCAGCTCGCCGAGCTCGAGGGTCGTCGACGCGTTGACGACCACGACGACCGTGTCGAAGCTCGCCTTCGCGAGCGCGATCAGGTCCCTCTCGTCCTTGTTCAGCTCGAGCTGGTGCTGCCCCGGCTCGGCGTTGTCGTCCCAGCCCGTCATGTCGCGCGTGAGGTCGCCGCCCTCGCCGCCGGGGCGGCCGATCGTGACGACCGCGGCGTCCCCGAACTCGGCGAACGTCCCGGACTGCGCCTCGTACTCGCCGACGGGCAGCTCGCCGATCGTGTAGCTCGACGCGTCGGGGTTGTCCATCTCGATGTGGCCGCGCGGGTTCTCGGCCGCGAACGCCTCGATCGTGGCGTAGACCTGGTCGTTGACCGTGAGGCCCGCGTTCTCGAGCCCGCCGCGGACGGTCACCGCGGAGTTCGTGTCGACCGATCCGGAGCCCGAGCCGCCGAACACCGGGTCGGCGGACGCGCGGCCCAGCATCGTCACGCGGGCGTCCGCGGCGAGGGGCAGCGCGCCGGCCTCGTTCTTCGCGAGGACGATGCCGCCCGCGGCGATCTCCTCGACGAGCGCCTTGGCGGCCTCGTCGACGGACTCCTGGCTGTCGTGCTCGGCCGTGTAGTACTCGGTGTCCCAGCCCGAGGACTCCTCGGAGTTGGTGAACGTGTAGGTGCCGGACCCGAGCTGGGACGCGACCCAGCCGCCCGCGACGTTGAGCGCGACGTTCGCGACGACGACGAGCACGGTCACCGTCGCGAGCACGGGTACCCAGATCCACAGGAACTTCTTGTTCGACATCGGCGTCCTGCCACCGTCGGCGTTCTTCGCCCTGGCGTTCACTGCATTCCTCCTCGAGTGCGGGCCCGTTCCTCAGGCTAGGAGCGGGGTACGGCGCCGCCCGCCGCGGCTGCACGATCGGTCGTTTCTGCGGCACGGACGGTCGTCGTCGTGCGCGACCCGTGCGCGGGGTGGTGCCTCGTCCGTCCGACGTGCCGCCCGGCGGACCGGACGAGCCCGCCGGACGGGCGAGGCACGGGTGGCTACTCCCCGGCCGGGGTGATGGTGCCGTCCTGGTCGATCTGCCACGTCTCGCCGGTCGCGGCGGAGTCGGCCTCGATCGTGTACTTCCCGTCCTTGATGTCGACCGTGCCCTGGACGCGCGAGGCGGCGTCCGAGGGGACGAAGGGCACCACGAGGAGGCCGTACTTCACGGTCGGCTCCTTGACGTCGCTGGCGAGCATGATCTGCGCCCAGCTGTCGTCCTCCGCGAGCGCGTCGGCGACCGCCGTGCGCGCGTTCTCGAGGTCGGTCGCCACGTCGACGTCGGCCGACTGGCTCTCCGACGAGGACCCGCCGGCGGAGTCGTCACCGCTGCCGCACGCCGTCAGCCCGAAGGCCCCCGTGACGGCGACGAGCAGCCCGATCCCCGTGGTCAGCGCCTTGTTCCGCTTCACTTCCTGCTCCTTGGTTCGTTCGTGCCGCGGGCCCACCCCGCGGCCTGGTCGGGGTCGGACGGCGCCGGGCGGGCGCCGTCCGCCCCGGACGGGCGGCCGCTCGTGCGACCGCCCGCCCGTGCGGTCCGTCAGTCCGTGATCGGCCCGCTGAAGTTCAGGCCGAAGCCGAACGCGTACGCGTTGCCCGCCGCGTCGGTGTAGGGCTCGGCGTCCTCCCCGACGTCCTCGAGCTGCTTCTCGACCGCGTCCATGGAGGCCGGGAAGCCGATCGGCAGCCGGCCCTGCGTCTCGTGCAGGCCGAGGGCCGACTCGATGAGCGCCTGGTCGCTCACCCCGAAGCCGACGAGGATCGCGTCGGACCGCGACTCGAACTCGGCCGGGACGGTCGGGTTCGTCGCCTTGAGGACGGTGATCACCGGGATGTCCTTGCCCGACGCCTCGACGGCCGCGAGCGCCCGGTCGAACGCGTCGAGGTCCGACTCGTTCGCGATCCGCGAGGTCTTGCCGTAGTAGGACCGGTTCTCCTGCGTCCCGTCCGGGAGCAGGTCGCCGGAGATCGACGTCTGGCGCACGTTCGCGCCGTCGGCGGTGTACGGGCGGTACTGCAGGGAGAGCGGGTACCACTCGCCGGTCTCGCTGTCGTGGCCGGCCTGCGAGAACGGGTTGCCGTTGTTGGGGCTCTTCATGCCCACGAGCACGAGGTCGACGTCGGACAGGTCCGGCGCGGTGTAGCTCGTGACCTTGCCGTCGGCGTCCGTCACGGCCTCGTCGGTGACGACCTTCCCGAAGTACTCCTCGGCGGTCTCCTGCGTGATGCCCGTGCCCTCGGTGTACTCGCCCGGGCCGAACACGCCGGCGAAGCCGGTGTCGTAGGACCGCGGGATGTAGACCGTCTTGTCCTTCCACGCCTCGGCGTCCGAGGCCGCGACGGTCCCGTCGTTCTTCAGCATGACGACGGAGTCGAGCTGCGCCTCGTAGCCGGCGTCGACCTTGTCCTCGCTGCCGACCGTCGCCGTGGAGGCGTCGAGGTCGAGGTACGGGTTCTCGTAGAGTCCCGGCTGGAACAGCATGGTGAGGATGCGCGTGCCGGACTGGCGGAAGCGGGTGTCGGCGTCGACGTCGTTCGTCCCCGCCTCGAAGTCCTGCTGCCACAGCTCGTGGGCCGCCAGGACGGGCTCGACGGCGTTGTTGCCGCCGAACATGTCCACGCCGTTCTTGAGGATCGCGTAGTGGCGCTCCTCGACCGTGAGGTCCTCGACGCCCCACGACGTCCCGATCATCGCGTCGGGGTCCGTGGTGCCGCCGGCGGTGACGCCCCAGTCCGTGACGACGACGCCGTCGTAGCCGTTGTCGTCGCGCAGGATGCTCAGGCGCTTCGAGTCGTAGGCCGAGCCGACGCGCTCGCCGAACAGCGGCTGCCCTTCGCCGTCCAGCGCGATCGAGTAGGCGGACATGACCGCCGCCGCGTCGAGCGCCCCGACGAACGGCTCGGTGTGCTGGTCGAAGTTGCCGCCCGGGTACACGCCGTACTTGCCCGCGGTCGTGTGGGACTCGCGACCGCCCTCGCCCGGCCCGTCGCCGGCCCAGTGCTTGATCATCGCGTTGACCGACTCGGTCCCCCAGCCCTCCTGGCCCGGGGTGCCCTGGAAGCCGCTCACGTAGGCCTGGGCCATCTCGGTGCTGAGGGCGACGTCCTCGCCGAACGTGCCGTCCACGCGCAGCCAGCGCGGCTCGGTCGCGAGGTCGATCTGCGGGCTGAGGGCCGTGGCGATGCCCAGCGCGCGGTACTCGGCGGACGCCGCCTCCCCGAACTTCCGCGTCTGCTCCGCGTCGAACGTCGCCGCGAGGCCGAGGTTCGACGGCCACCGGGAGATGTCGCCCGAGGCGTTGTAGTCCGAGGCGCCGGCGGTCGAGCGCGGGTCGGAGCTGAAGTTCACCGGCACGTAGGGCTCGTCCGCGGTCGCGAGCGACTCGGCGAAGGCCTGCATCTGGTTGGACCAGGTGACGTTGGCCTCGACGTCGTTCGGGCCGGCGTTGAGCACGTTGCGCAGGTGGGAGTCCGTCAGGTACTCCTTCTGCGCGTCGGTCAGCCCGTCGGCGGGCGACCGCTCGTGCGAGCTGAACAGCATGAGGCCGGCGATCTGCTCGATCGTCAGCTCCTCGGACAGCGCCGCGGCGCGGTCCTGCGCGCTCTCGCGCCAGTCCTCCCAGGTGTCGAGCGTCCCGTTCGCGTTCATGTCCTTGAACGCGTACTCCTGACCGTCGACCTCCTCGGTCAGCAGCTCGACGGCGCTGTCCGCGCCGTAGGAGAGCGTGGGGCCGTCACCCGGGTTGTCGACGACCACGAAGGCCGTGGTCCCGTCGGTGACCTCCCGCGTGGTGAACGCGTCCGACGCCTTCTCCTCGTCCGGGGTGCCGGCCGTGCACCCCGCGGTGGCCACGAGGGCCAGGCCCGCGAGCGCCGCCGCTCCCCGGACGCGCGCCGCCCTGCCGTCGAGCTTTCCCGCCGTTGTCGTTGTCCTCATCGACCTTCCCTTGTCGTCTCCGCGCTCGTCGGCCACCGCGCCGTCCCCGCCGCCCCACCGGGGCACGTGCGTGGCTGAGCGAGCTCTGCGAACCCGTCGAGGCCCGGACGTCGTGGTCCTGAGCCGCGCCGCCACGCTATGGACGGCGCGGGCGGCCCGGGCGGCGCGGTGCACGAACCGTCGCTTTGCGTGCACGATCGGTCGGCGAGGTCACGACGGGGTCACGGCGCGGGGGCCGGAGGTCCCGTCGGGTCGGGCCCGGAAGGCCTAACCGGTGGTGGCCCCCGACGTGGCCGACCGCCGGGCGGCGGCGGTGGGCGGCCGGTCCTGCGGCAGCGGGAGCAGCACGCGCAGCAGGAACCAGCGGTCCTCGGTGTTGACCGTCATGGAGCCGCCGTACTTCTCCGCGGTGTACCGGATGGACTTGAGGCCGTACCCGTGCCGGGTCCGGTCGGCGCGCCGCGTGACGATGTCGCCGCCCTCCGTGTGGAGCTCGCCGGAGAAGT
The DNA here is from genome assembly GCF_051844275.1 of Cellulosimicrobium sp. CpK407. Lineage (NCBI taxonomy): Bacteria > Bacillati > Actinomycetota > Actinomycetes > Micrococcales > Promicromonosporaceae > Cellulosimicrobium > Cellulosimicrobium sp. CpK407. Next base: position 81,092 of record NZ_JBGNYC010000012.1, on the reverse strand, counting down.
AGTTCTCCACCGTGAGCAGCACGAACCGGTCGCGCGCGTAGACGGCGACCTTGATGATCCGCCGCTCCGGCTCGGGCACCGCCATGACGCCGTCGATCGCGTTGTCCAGCGCGTTGCCGAACACCGCGGCGACGTCCATGGCGGACATGAAGTCGAGCAGCGCGCCGTCGACCACGCACGTGAGGTCGATGTCGCGCTCGGCGCACTCCTGGCTCTTCGTCGTGAGGATGACGTCGAGCACCCCGTTCCCGGTGTCCGCCTGCCGGGCGTGACCCGAGATGCTGGCCTCCAGGTCGTCCAGGTAGGACGCCCGGCGTCGCGGGTCGACCTCGGCGCGGATCACGCCGATCTGGTGCTTGAGGTCGTGGTACTTGCGGTGGACGATCTTCATGTTCCGCTTGGACTGCAGGTACTGCTCGTGCTGGCGGCGGAGCATCTCGTCGATCGCCCGCACCTCCGACCGCGCCTGATGCTGGAGCCGCTGGCCCTGCTGCGCGTACAGCGCCACGAACCCGCACAGGTCGACGAGCGTGCGGATGTAGAAGATCTCCAGGCCGAGGCGCCCGCTGAACGGGGTGTTGGCGTTGAGGAAGCTGATGTTGCTCATGAAGAACGTGACGAGCGCGATCGCGACGGCCGACGCGAGCTCGCCGACCGTGACGTCGAGCTCCTGGTCGGGGCGGAAGTGCCGGGACTCGACGACGTACGCGACCCCGTACCCGACCGCGTAGACGAGGACGAAGAACGCGACCTGCCACGCCGTGCCGGGCCGCCCCTCGGGGAGGAAGAAGAAGCAGTGGACCTGCCAGTGCAGGGCCGCCACGAGCTCGGCGAGCACGAGCGCGCGGGCCGCGAAGTACCCGGCGTCCCGTGCCGAGACGCGCGCCGCCGCGACGATGAACCCGTACATGCACGCGACCGCGGCCGCCATGCCCACGGTCCAGAGCTGCCGCGGGAGCAGGTCGGCGAGGGCCTGCACGCCGACCTGCGCGCCGAGCGCCGCGGCGGCGAGGAGGACGAGGCGCGGGCGCGGGAGCCGCGGTCGCCGCAGGAGCACGTAGACGAGGCACGCGAGCCACTCGGCCAGCCCGGTCAGCGCGCGCGGGATGTCCGGCAGGGTCTCCAGGATCGAGGGTGCCTGGGTCATGCGCGCCGCGCCCCGAGGTAGTCGGTGAGCGCCGCGAGGAACGCCTTCTTGCGGGCCCGGCTGATGAGCAGGTCGTGCCCGCCCACCAGGAGCACGCTGCTGCCCTGGATGGCCAGCACGTGCCGCAGGTTGACGAGGTAGCCGCTGTTGCTGCGGAAGAAGTCCTTGCCCTCGAGCTGCGCCTCGAGCGCCTTGAGCGGCCCGACGACGGAGTACCGTCCGTCCACCGTGTGCACGGTCGTCCGGTGCTTCGCGCTCTCGAGGAAGACGATGTCGTCGGTCGACACGCGGGCGAGACCGCCGTCGACCGCGAGCAGCAGGTAGTCCGCCGACCGGCGCCGGAGCCGCGCGACCGACCGCTTGAGCTCCTGCGAGAACGCGAAGTACCGCAGCGGCTTGAGCATGTAGCTCAGCGCGTCGACCTCGTAGCCCTTGATCGCGTGCTGCGTCATGTTCGTGATGAAGATCAGCACGACGTCGGCGTCGACCTGCCGGATGCGCTGCGCGGCGCTGAACCCGTCCAGGTGCGGCATCTCGACGTCGAGGAGCAGGATGTCGAAGTCGGGCCGGTACCCGGCGACGACCTGCTCGCCGTCGGTGAACATGGCGACCGCGAACTGCTCGTCGTGCTCGCGCTCGTACCGTCGCAGGTACTCCACGAGCAGCGCGCTGCTCGCGGGGTCGTCCTCCACGATGCCGATCCTGATCACGATGCCGTTCTCCAGGGACTGTGCCCCCCGGGGCACGACCGCGCCGACCGGACACTGCCGTGTGCCGTCGCGGCCTCGCCCTGCTCCTCCGTTGCCGATTCGCCCGCCGGCACGCGGCGGGCCCCGATCATTATGGGCCACGCGGCGCGAAAACGGGCCAGTCGGTAGGGATTCGAGTCAGCGGAGGTCGCGCACGTACGCCGCGGCGCCGTCGTACGCGGCGATCCGGCGCTCGTAGTACGTCGCGATGATGAGCAGCAGGCCGCCGGCCGCGGCGAGCGTCAGCATCCAGGGTCCGGCGGAGATGCGCGTGCCGAGCTGGGACACGAACACGACGAGGATCTCGACCGGCAGCACCGCGACTCCCAGCAGGAACGGCGCCGCGAGATGCTTGCGCGTCCCGACGAGCACCGCGGCCAGCGCGAGCACGACGACGAGCACGGCCCGCCAGGTGCGCGCGTCGGTGTACGTGGCGAGGACCGACGGCCCGAGGAGCGCGAGCAGGCCGGGGGCGAGGGTCCGCCAGGAGCCGACGCACCCGACGGGCCACCCGGCGCGCGACGGCGTCGCGCTCGCCCGCGCCCCGGCCTGGCGGGCCGCCCCGGCCGGGCCGCCCGGAGCACCGGGGTCGTCGCCCGCCGTGCCGCCCGAGGTGCCGGGCACCGCCGTCGTGCCGGCCGCGAGCGCGAGGTACCCGGCGACGAGCAGGCCGGCGCCGAGCGGGAGCGAGAAGACCTCCACGCGCAGCTCGCGCGGCGACCACGCGCCGATCGCGGCGACGAGCGCGAGCGACCACGTGAACCAGGCGGGCGGGAGGTCGAGCCGACCGCGCACCGCGCGCCGCACCCCGACCACGAGGAGCGCGAGCAGGGCCACCTCGACGAGCCAGACGGTCGCGATGACGCCCCACACCGGCCGGACGTTCGCGACGGTCCCGACCACGGCGAGGGTGGCGGCGGGCGCCACGGCCCAGCGCCGCGCGACGTCGGCGCCCCGGCCACCCGCCACCACCCGGGCGCCCACGAGGCCCGCGCCGAGCGCGACCCCGCCCGCGGCGAGCGCCCAGGCGAACCCGAGCAGGAACACCGCGCCGCCGCCCGGCGCGTGCGCGACGTGGAGCGACTCGACGGTCCCGCCGGTCGCCGCGAGCACTCCCGCGCCGGCGAGCCGCAGGGCCGCGGCGCGTCGCCAGCCGCCCTCGCCGGTCCCGCGGCCCAGCAGCACCGCGGCGAGGACGCACCCGGCCCCGGCCACGACGAGGAGCGGCGCCCGGACGTCGCCCGCGCCCGGCGCCGCGCCCAGGGCGAGCACGGACGGCACGACGAGCAGCACCAGCCCCGCGCTCGCGAGCTCCCACCACCGGCGCCCGCGGCGCGCGAGCAGCGCCCCCACGACGAGGGCGGCAAGGGCGGGCGGCGCGGTGTACGCCTCGACGAGCCCGACCTCCGCGGCGGCGAGCGCCGTCCACAGCGCGGCGGTCCCGAGCGCGGCGGCGAGCCACCACTCGCCGCGCCGGTCCCGGTCGCGCGCGGCGAGGCCGGCGCCCACGGCGAGCAGGAGCAGCACCGCGACCGCGACCGTGGGCCCGGCGGCAGGGCGCCCGAACGCGAGCCCGACGGCGATCGCCCCCGTGAGCGCGGCGCTCGCCTCGACCGCGACGCGACCGGCGGCCAGATGGATCCGGGCCGTGACCGGGCGGGCCGCGGCGAGCGCCGTCGCCACGAGCAGCGCGACGACCGGCAGCACGACGGGCGACCCGCTGCCCGGCAGGAGGAGGGCGCCCGCGCTGACGACGGCGACGGCCGCCGTCGGCAGGACGAGCGCCGCGGCGAGGACGCGCAGCGCGGTGACCGACCCGGGCCGCCGCGAGCCGACGAGCACGATCTCGAGCGCGAGCATCGCGGCGCACGCGGCGACGGACCACCAGCTGCGCTCGTCGACGACCGTGAGGACGCCGAGGCCGAACGGCACCGCGGTCACGCCGAGCACGGCCCACCACGAGTCCCGGTCGACGCGCGGGACGAGCGTCACCGCGAGCGCGGCGAGCGAGGCGACCCCGGAGACCGCGCACAGGACCGCGACAGTCCCGGCGCCGCTCCACGCGAGCGTCACGCCGAGCACGAGCAGCGCGTAGCCGTAGGCGGTGCCGACGAGCGGGGCGTGCAGAGCGCGCGGCGCGGCGGCCCGCGCCGCGAGCAGGAGCCCGCCGACGACGACCGCCCCGGCCGTCGCGGTCGGGCGCGCGACCCACGAGCCGGCGACGAGGAGCAGGACGGCGGCGATCGCGCCCGCGACGGCGGCCGCGTACCAGGCGCGCGCCTCGGCCCGTCCGACCGGCACGGCACCGTGCCGCAGGACGGTTCGGGGGGCGGGGAGCGCCCCGGCGACCGGGCGCAGGGCACGACCGAGCCCTCGTCGGACGGCGCGGACGATCTCGCCCGGCGCGGCGCCGCCGGCGCCGACCCCCGGGTCGCCGGCCCCGGCCGCCAGGCCCGCCCGGTGCCCGTCGGGCGGAGCGGTCGTGGCGGGCCGGGCGGTCGCGACGACGAGCAGCGCGGCGAGCAGCGCCAGCAGGACCAGGGAGGCGATGCCCGCGAGCCGCGGGTCCAGCACGAGCGCGACGACGAGCGCGAGGAGCACCCACGGTCCGAGCGCGCGCCCGGTCCGCACGACCGGGGCGGCACCGAGCCGTCGCGCCCCGGCGAGGCGCGGGAACGGCACGGGGACGGGCGTGCGCAGCGGGAGCCGCGCGGCGACGAGGAGGACGACCAACGCGGACAGCAGGCCGAGAAGCGTCCCGTCGAGCAGCGCCGCGCCGACGGTGCCGCCGCGGAGGCCCTCCCCCCACAGCCCGGCGGACAGGACCCCGACGCCGAGCGGCGCGTCGTCGAGCGTCGCGGCGGTCCCGGCGGTGCCGGTCACGAGGACCTCCGCCGCGCGCACCCCCGCGACGGCCAGCGCGGGCCCGGCCCCGACGAGGGCGACGACCGCGCCGCCGAGGAGGGCGTCCGACCGTCCGACCGCCGGGACCGGGGAGCCGAGCACGCCGGACACCGCACGCGGCGAGGTGAGCGCGAGGACGAGGAGCCACGTGCCGGCCGCGAGGGCGGGGACGAGGCCGAGCCATGCGACGTCACCCCCGGTCCCGAGCAGCGCGCCCGCGAGGACGGCCGTCGCGCCGCCGACCGCGTACCAGCGCCGCTCGCGGGTCGTGACGCGCAGGAGCACGGCCGCGAGCGCGGCGCCGAGCGCGACGAAGGCAGCCCCGGAGCCGGTCGGGAGGCCCGGCGGGGCGGCGACGGCGAGCCCGACGACCACGGCGAGCGGCACGGCGACCGTGCGCACGACGCCGAGCAGCGCCTGCTCGCCCCGGAGGGCGCTGCCGACCCGCGCGCCGGAGCGCGCCGCGACGGGTGCCGCGAGCGCCGTGAGGCACGCCGTCGCGAGGAGGGCGGCCGCCCAGCCCCACGGCGCCTGCGCGGCCGGCGCCGCGACGAGCGGCACGAGCGGCCCGAGCACCACGGCGCTCGTCACCCACGCCCGGACGCGCGCCCGGTCCCCGACCACGCCGAGGCCGGCCACGACCGCGGCGAGCAGCGACGCGCGCGCCGCCGCGGTGCCGACGCGGTCGAGGCCCCACGCGCTCAGCGCGAGCTCGACGTCCACGACCGCGAGCACGACGGCGAGCGCCGCGACGGCCTCGGCGGACGAGCGCAGGCCGCGCGACCGCAGGAGCACCGCGGTCCCGACCGTGAGCACCGTGACGACCCCGGTCACGAGGGCGCGCAGGGCGAGGTCGTCCGCGAAGGTGAAGAACACGAAGACGACCGTCGCGACGGCGAGGAGCCCCGCCCCCGCCCCGGCGAGGACGGGCTGGAGACCCACCGAGCGCGACGGCGCCGCGCCCGGCACGACGACGGCGCGCGACCCCGCGGGTGCGGGCGGGACCGACCCGGCCGGCGACCCGGGCGACCCGGGCAGCGAGGGACGGACCGGCGCCGGACGGCGTGGCCCGGGCGCGGGCACGGTGCCGGCCACGGTCCCGGCCACCGGCGCGACGGCGGGCGGGCGCGGGCCCGCCTGTCCGCGGCCGGTCGGGTCGAGCGGGCGCATCGCGCCGGGCGGGCCGGCGGGGACCGCGCGCGCTCCGGGCGGCGCGGCGGCCGTGCGGGCCGCCCACGCGGCGGCCTCGGGCTGGGCCGCGCGCAGGGCATCGAGGGCGACCTGGCGACGCGAGAGCGCGTCGGCCGCCTCGCTCGACGCCGCGGCGACCTCGAACGCGAGCGGGCCGGTGAGGTCGAGCAGGCACCGGTCGCAGCGGGACGACCGCAGCGTCGCGGCGCACGCGGGGCAGGAACGCGTCTCGGGCAGCCGCGCCAGCGCGACGTCGACCCACGGCTCTCTCATGACGGACATCCTGGCGAACCTGTGAGGCGCCTGGGGACGCGTCCACAGGGGGTCGCGTGGCGGTCCGGTGAAGGCTCCCGGCGGACGCCGCCGTCAGCCGCCGAGACCGGCGACGAGCGCGCGCGTGAGCGGCGCGTCCACGCCCGCACGGTCGGCGGCCCGGACGATCGCGCCGCCGATGGCGTCCACCTCGAGCGGGAGACCGGCCTCGGCGTCCCGCAGCATCGAGGACTTGGCCTCCGGCGCGAAGCGCTCGTAGCGGGCGAGCGTCCGCTCGGGGTCCGACGGCGCCCCGCTCGCCGCGGCGACGGCCGCGACCTCGCGCACGAGCGCCTCGAGCTCGGCACCGTGCGCGGTCCGCACGTCCCCGATCGGGGCACGGTACGTCGTCGTGAGCAGGGCGAACGGGGCGAGGAACGAGAGCTTGGCCCACATCAGCGTGGTCTCGTCCGCGTGGACCCTCGTCTCGATCCCGGCCCGGTCGAGGAGCTCCCGCACGGCCTCGACGCGCTCCGGCTCGACGGCGCCGGGCGCGAGCCCCACGTCGACGAACGTGCTCGTGTGCTCGATCTCCCCCGGGGCGACGCGCGCCGACTCGACGCTGATCGTCGCGGGCAGCACGCGCCCGGTCCCGTAGCGTGCGCGCAGCACGTCGAGGTGGTCGAGCCCGTTGAGGAACGGGACGACGACGCCGTCGCCGAGCACCTCGGGCGGCACCCGGTCGAGCGCGTCGTCGAGCGCGGTCTGCTTGACCGCGACGAGCACGACGTCGACCGGCCGGTCGAGCCGCGTGACCGCCCGCGCGGGGACGTGGAGCTCGCCGACCTGCCGGCTGCGCACGTGCACCCCGTGCTCGGTCAGCGCCGCCGCCGTGGCCTCCCCCGCGAGGAACGTCACGTCGGCCCCGGACCGCGCGAGCAGCGCGCCGACCAGCCCACCGACCCCTCCCGGCCCCAGCACCGCTGCGCTCCGGCCGTCCCGGCCGCTCGTCGTCCCCGTCACCGTCGTCCTCCCGTCGTCCCGCCGGGCCGTCGTCAGGCCGCGGGGACCTCGACCCTACCCACGGGGACGGACCCCACGGACGCCGTGCCCGGCACGGTGAGCGCCGCGATGGCCGTGGTGATCGGGATGGCGAGGACGAGGCCGATCGAGCCGACGAGCGTGCGCACGACCTCCTCCGCGATCTCGCCCGAGGTGAGGCTCGTCGCGAGGCTCTGGTCGGAGAGGTAGACCGCCATGAGCAGCGGCAGGGCCGCGCCGACGTAGGCGAAGGCGATCGTGTAGACGGTCGAGGCGATGTGGTCGCGCCCGATGCGCATGGCGCGCGCGAACAGCTCGCGCCGGGTCGCGAGCGGCGCGACCGCCCGCAGCTCCCACACGGCCGAGGCCTGGGTGATGGTCACGTCGTTGAGCACGCCCATGCCCGCGAGGACGATGCCGCACAGCACGACGCCCTGGATGTCCAGGGCGGGCGCGTACTGGGGTATCCAGAGGGACTCCTCCGAGGTGAGCCCCGTGATGTTGGCCGCGCCCGAGCCCCACCACCCCAGCACGGCCGTGAGCGCGAGCCCGGCGAGCGTGCCCAGCAGCGCCGTCGACGTGCGCGCGGTGAACCCGTGCGCGACGTAGAGGACGACGAACATGACGAGCGACGACGTCACGAGCGCGACGCCCAGCGCGTCCTGCCCCGTGAGCAGCGCGGGCAGGGTGAACCAGGTGATGACGACGAACGCGCCCGCGAGCCCGGCGAGCGCCGCGAGGCCCCGCCAGCGTGCGACTGCGAGCACCACGACGGCGTACGCGACCGCGAGGATCCCGATGGGGAGCCCGCGCTCGAAGTCCATGAAGACGTACGGGCTCGCGCCCGCCCCGACGGCCTCGGCGATGTAGAGGACGCGAAGCCGGTCACCCTCGTCGAACCCGTAGGCGACGTACTCGGGCGGCGCGCTGACGGTGATGGCGTCGCCACCGACGTCCTCGCCGCCCGCGCGGGAACCGGCGTCGAGGCGGGCGGGCACCTCGCCGGTCTCCGCGTCGATCGGCCCGGTGACCGTGGCGCGCAGGACCGAGCTGCCCTCGGCCGCGACGGGGATGCGGTCCGGGACGTCCGCCGACGCGGGCCACAGCGCGACCAGCCCGGCCAGCGTGGCGAGCAGGGCGGGGACGAGGAGCGCCGCGAGCGTGAGGCGCACGCGCCGCGTCGCCGGGGCCGCCGGCCCGTGCGCGTGGCCGTGCCCGTGCAGGTCGGCGCGCGACCACCCGGTCTGCTCGCGCCGTTCCCGGCGCCCGGGGACGGGGCCGGAGGTCAGGTCGGGGCTCGGCTCGCTCACCCGAGGATGCTGCCACGGCGGGCCGACGGCGCGGGGCGGCACGCGCCGTCGGGCACCGGGGTCACTCCGGGAGCGTCACGTAGCCTCGACGCACGCCCGCGACGAGGCGGCGCGGGAGGGTGACCTCGCGCCCGTCGACGACGACGGTGACGAGCTCCGGCACCTGCGCCTTCCACTGCGAGCGACGAGCCCGGGTGTTCGAGCGGGAGAGCTTGCGCTTGGGCACGGCCATGGGGAGTCCTTCCGGTGGGTGGTACGCCCAGCCTAGCGGTTCATGAGAACGATTCTCAAGACGTTCGCCGGGCGGACGCGGGCGGGCGGTAGCATCCCGAGGGCCGTCCGCCCGTCCGGCGGCGACACAGCGGTCACACCCCGTCACAGCCAGCCACGAACGCCACGAGGAGCCAGCATGGCCACGGTCGACTACTTCCTGTCCGGCGACCCCGAGGTCGCCAAGCAGCACCTGCACGCCGCGCTCCAGGAGCAGGGCTTCACCGTCACCACGCGCCCGACGGGCCAGTGGGCCGCCGAGCGCGGGAGCAAGCAGAAGACGTTCTGGCTCGGCGCGTTCGCCGGCAAGGCGCAGCACCTCGTCTTCACGGTCGACTTCATGCTCCACGGCGACCAGCTCGTCGCCCGCATCGACCGCCCGACGGGGCACGGCGCCATGGCCGGTGCCATCGGCGTGGCCCGCTCGAACAAGGCGTTCTCCGAGGTCGACCAGGCGATCGGCACGCGCCTGACCCAGCACGGCATCCTCGCGAACGTCGTCCACGCCTGACCCCCCACCCCCCCGGCCCCCACCCCCCCCGGGCCCTCGACCCCCACCCCTCGCGCCGAACACGCCCCCACCCCGCGTCGAGAACGACCTGAGGGTCGTTATCGGGCGCATAACGACCCTCATGTCGTGTTCGGCGCTGGGGCGGGGAACGGGGACGACGAAGGCCCGGAGCCCCTCACGGGGTTCCGGGCCTTCGTGCTGCTGACCGGACCGGCAGCGGCCGGTCAGCGAGACGTCACTTGGCGACGGCCTTCTTGAGCAGGCTGCCGGCGCTGATCTTCACGCCGAAGCCGGCCGGGATCGAGATCTCCTCGCCCGTACGGGGGTTGCGGCCCGTGCGGGCGGCACGCTCGACGCGCTCGACGGACAGGAGGCCCGTGACCTTGACGGCCTCGCCCTTGCCCAGCGACTCGATGAGCACCTCCTGGAAGGCGTTGAGGGCCTTCTCGGCGTCCGCCTTCGACAGGTCGGCCTTGCTGGCGATGGCCGAGACGAGCTCGGACTTGTTGAGCGACATGCGAATCCCTTCTTCGGTTCACGACGCGCGGTGGTCACCACCCGTCGTCACGGTCTCAGTGTGCCAGCCGCGAGGCCGTGCACCGGGGACAACACTAGGGAACACGCGGAGTTTCGCGCGACTTCTCGGGCCGATCGCGTCCGGCGCGCCGCGCCGTGAGCCCCGCGCGCAGGGCCGTCAGGCGCGATCGGAGCGCGCCTGTCCGTCGCGAGCCCGGCACTCCGCGCACGTGCCGAAAAGCTCCACGACGTGCTCGATGTCCACGAACCCGTGCGTCCCGCCGACGCTCCGCGCCCACGACTCGACGCTCGGACCGTCGATCTCCTCCGCGCGGCCGCACGAGCGGCACACGAGGTGGTGGTGGTGCTCCGCGCGGGCGCAGCGCCGGTAGAGGCTCTCGCCCTCGGCGGTGCGCAGGCTGTCGACCACGCCGGCGTCCGCGAGCGCCTGGAGGCCCCGGTAGACCGTCGCGAGCCCGACGGCATCGCCGCGGGCCCGCAGGTCCTGGTGGATCGCCTGCGCGCTGCGGAAGCCCTCCTGCTCCTCGATCGCCTCGAGCAGTGCCGCCCGCTGGCGCGTCATCCTCTGCACGACACCCACCTCCCGCTCGGTCAACGCCCGAGGATCTCACGGGATTCCGGGGCACGCTGACGCCGCGGCCCGCCCCCGGGAGGGCGGACCGCGGCGTGTCGGCACCGTGCGGGCCCCGGTCGGGTCAGCCCTGCGAGGCCGTCTCCTCGTCGGCGTGCTCGTGGTCGTGGCCGTCCTCGGAGTGCTCGTCCTCCGCGTGCTCGCCCTCGGAGTGCTCGCGACCCTCCTCCGCGTGCTCGCCCTCGTCGCCGTGCTCGTGCGCGGTGTCGCTCGTCGCGGCAGCACCGGAGACGCCGTTGATCTCGTTGGGCTCGACGTCGAGGTCGACGCTGTTCCACACCTCGCCGGTCTCGATGTCGACGGCGTGGATCGCCTTGTTCGCCGGGTCCGTGACGTAAGCCGAGCCGTCGAGCACGAAGATCGCCGGGCGCGGGGACTGCCACTCGTCCGGCTCCTCCCACGCCTCGATGACCGGGATCGAGCGGACGAGCACCTTGGTCTCCGGGTCGATGACGTGGATCTGCCCGTCGGTGCCGAGCACGAGCGCCTCGCCGTCGTCACCGCGCGCGAGCGAGCGGAAGGTGTAGCTCGACGGGAGGTCGACGAGCGTCAGCTCGCCGGTCGCGGTGTCGGTCAGGGAGACGCGCGTCGGGCGCTCGAGCTCGGCGTCCGGGTCGGACTTGTAGTCGCCGAGGACGACGGTCGACGCCTCGGTACCGGCCTGGTTGCCGATGCGGCCGTACGCGTCGGGGCTCGCGACCTTGGTGATCTGCCCGTCCTTGTAGACGAGGACGCCGTCCTCGCAGCCGATGAGCACCGCGTCGTCGGCCGCGACGGCCTCGCCGTGGACGCCCGGGCACTCGTCGGAGGCTGCGATCTCCTGGTCGTCGGCGTCGAGCACGCGGATGCCGGTGCGGGCCTCCTCGGTCCCCTCGGACACGACGAGCGTGCCGTCGTGGAGCTCGATCGCGACGCCATGGTGCGCCTCGGGGGTCGTGTGCTCGCGCGTCTCGCGAGCGTCGTCGGCCACCGCGGCGGAGTCGAGGACGGTCACGTGGCCGGTGCCGTCGTCGAAGAGGGCGGTCCGGCCGTCGTGCACGACGACGTGGCCCGGCTTCTCCGCCTCGAACACCGTGTCGGTGAGCTCCGGGTCCGCCGTGTAGTAGTGCGAGTGGTCGCCGTGCGGCTCGGCCCACGTGCCGGCGTCGAGGACCTGGAAGCCGCCGGACGTGGAGACGAGCAGGTGGCGGCCGTCGCCCGCCCCGTTGAGGCGGTTGAAGCCGTCCAGCTCGATGTCGTCGACGACCTCCAGGGTCGTGGCATCGAAGACCTGGATGCCGCCGTCGTACGTGACGGCGAGCCGCGGCGTCACGGTGGCGGCCTCGCTGGGCACGCTCGTCGCCTCCTCGGTCGCGGTCTGGTCGGCACCGGGCTCCGCGTCGGTCTCGCCCGACGAGCAGGCGGCGAGGAACGTGAGCGGCAGGACGAGACCGAGAGCCGTCAGGCTCCGGGTCCGGGTGCGTGCTGAGGGGGTCATGCGTGGTCGGTCGTCGCGGGATCGGACGCGACGACCACTCCTTTCCGTGCAGGGGACGTGGCCGCGAGGCGGCTCCGCGCGACACCGTAACAGAAACTGGAATCATTCTCATTATCTCCTCGCCATCACTGTGCACCGATTCGACGGCGCGCTATCGTGCGCGGGATGAGCACGGCCCCAACATCCCGACCACGCAGAGCACCGCTCCCCGTGCTCGTGGTCTCGGGCTTCCTCGGGACGGGCAAGACGACCCTCGTCAACCACCTGCTCGCCCGTGCCGGCGGGCGTCGGCTCGCGGTCGTCGTCAACGACTTCGGTCCGACGGGGATCGACCCGTTGCTCGTCGAGGGCGGCACCGAGAGCATCGACAGCGTGGCGGGCGGCTGCCTGTGCTGCGCCGCCGAGGACGACGACCTCCCACCCCTGCTGACGCGGCTCGCCCGCGCACGACGACGGGTCGACGCCGTCGTGATCGAGGCAAGCGGCCTCGCGGAGCCCGTGACGCTCGCGCGGCGCGTCGCGCTGCACCCCGACGTGCGCGTGTCCGCGCTCGTGCACGTCGTCGACGCCGCCGAGGGGCCGACGACGCTCGCCCAGCACCCCCGCCTGGCGCGCCACGTCGCGGCGGCGGACGTCGTCGTGCTCAACAAGGCCGACACCGCACCCGACCTCGACGCGACGACCGCGTGGTGCCGCGGGCTCAACGCTGCCGCTCCGCTCGTGCGGACCGTCGAGGGTCGGCTCGACCCGCGTCTCGTGCTCGACGACCCCGCGCCGCGCACCGCCCCGTGGCAGCCGTCGCTCGCCCTCGCGAGCGAGGGCTACGTGACCACCGGGGACGGACCCGGCCCCCACGGTTCCGATCGGCACGACGGGCACACCCACGTGCACGACCTCTACACCGCGCACGACCTCGTCGCCGACGCCCCGCTGCACCCCGCGCGCCTCGCGGCGCTGCTCGACCCGCGACCGCCCGGCCTGTTCCGCGCCAAGGGCGTCGTGCGCATCGCCGGGCCCGACAGCGCGTCCTCGTTCACGCTGCAGGTCGTGGGTCGGCAGGTGCGCTGGACGCGTCGCCGAGGCCCGGGCGACGGGACGAGCCGGCTCGTGTGCCTCGGGGCCGGCATGGACGACGCCCGCGTGCGCGCGTTGCTCGACGCGTGCCCGCTGCGGCCCGGAGAAGCCGTGACCGCGGACGATCTCGGTCGGCTGCCCGGCCGGTAGCGCAGCAGGCGCACGCGACGACGTCGCCCACGTCGCGCCGGCCCAGGACGTGAACCCGGGACCGGCGCGACGCAGGGGTGGCGCTCAGGACCTGCGCAGCGGTGCGCGCTCCCGCCCGGGCGCCGGCGCCAGACGGCGGCGAGAGGCGACGAGCAGCGTTCCCAGTCCCGCGACGAGGAGGGCTGTCGCCGCTGCGGCTGCCGCGTCGAGACCGGTCGTCGCGAGCGACCCACCCCTCGTGCCCGACGCACCGTTCCCGGCGCCGGCGGTGCCGCCAGCACCATCGCCGGACGTGCCGGAGCTCGGCACGTCGGTCGGGCCGTCGGTCGGGCCGTCCGTGGGGTCGTCGACCGGGTCGTCGACCGCCGGAGCGACGACGTTCAGAGGCGTCCAGCCGACGAGCGAGCCGTCGGCCTGGGTCACGGCGAGGCGGTGCGCACCGAGCGCGACGTCGTCGGGCAGCACGACCGTGTACGTACCGTCCGCCGCGACCTCCGCGGTGCCGAGGGCGACCGGGTCGGAGAACAGCCAGGACGCCACGGTCTCGCCCGCCGCCTCCGGACCCACGGACACCGGGACCGTGTCGCCGGGCGAGAACTCGCCCTCGACGCGCACGGTGCCGCGGCGGGCATCGGTGAGGTCGTCCTCGCTCGGGGCGCCCGGGTCCGTGGGGCCACCCGGGTCGGTCGGCCCCACGGCGACGTCGTCGGCCGTCATGCCGCAGTGCTGCTCGTCGACGCGCCGGGCGTCGACCCCGACGGCGAGCACGAGCGTCCCGCCGTCCGTCGCACCGGGGAGCTCCGCTCCGGACGCGTCGAGCGCCGTCTGGCGCACGTCGAGGCAGTACACGCCCGCGGCGGCGAACGCCCACGTCCCGTGCGCGTGCTCCGCGTACGTGAGGGACGCGTGCTCGGCGCCGTCGAGCAGGACGCGCGGCGCGCCCCAGTCGTCGCCGGCCGAGTCGTAGAGCGTGAACGACCCGGGCCCGCGCACGTCGTCGAGGTCCCAGCGCACGGCGTTCGCGCCGGAGCCCTCGGCCGCGTCGAGGTTCCACCCGGGCCACACGAGGTCGGCCCGCGGGCTCTCGGGCAGGAGCCACACCGGGTCGCCGGGCTCGCCGAGGAACGCGTAGGCAGGGTCGGCGGGGACCTGCTGGCGGGCGCCCTCGGGGACGTCGAGGACGGCCTCGTCCAGGTCGTGCTCCAGCGCGGGCACCACGGAGTCGTCGCGGACGACGGTCTCGAGCACCGTGCCCGCCGCGTGGGCCGAGACGCGCGCGAGCAGGTCGACGTGCCCGCTGCTCAGGACCGTCCGGTCAGTGACGGGCCATACCGGGTCGGTCGGGTCGGTCGGGTCGGTCGGATCCGTGGGGTCGGTCGGATCCGTCGGGTCCGTGGGGTCCGCCGGCTCGCAGGGCTCGACGCCTGCTGGGTCGACACCCGCAGCGACGGTGAGAGTCGTGGTCCTCGCCACGGGTTCTCCGGCCGCCGTCGTGCCGGAGAGCGTCGTGGTGACGCAGTACCGTCCGGCGTCGGAGAAGCTCCAGCGCAGCAGGTTCGCCGCCCCCGGAGCCACCGTCGTCGACGTCGCCGGGTAGTCCGCGTGCGTCGACAGCAGGGCGCCCTTGTGCCCGGGGACGAGGGACTGCCACTCGTCGACGACGAGGAACGAGCCCGGGCCGTCGACGTCGTCGAGCGTCCAGGTGAGGTCGCCGTCGAGGGCGGCCGGGTCGAGGCCGGCCAGGTCGAGGCTCAGGTCGTTCGTCGCCGCGGACTGCGCGCGCAGCTCGTAGCCGCGCACGTACGGTTCCTCCGCGTCGCGCCAGTCATCGCGCAGGGCCTCCACGGACAGGGAGTGCACGGTGTCGCCCGTCGCGACGACGACGTCGGCGAGGTCGTGGCGCACGCCCGACGACGCCCGGTCGCCCTCGACGAGCGAGAGGTCCAGCCCGGCGTCGGTCAGGCGCGGCGTCAGGTGCGCGAAGTGCACGTGCTCGAGGTAGCGGGGCTCCTCGATGACGGCCGTCTCGCCGGCCGGCGCCTCGGCCGGGGCGACGACGTGGCTGACGGCGCGGTCGACGTCCGACTGCAGGCACGTGGGCGCCGAGGTCGGGTCGTACGACCTCCCGCCGACGACGAAGGTGAGCACGGTGTCGTCGCCGACGCGCGTGCCGTCCGTCTGGGTGGCATCGGCCGTGATCCGGACGCAGTACGTCCCGGGCGCCGTGAAGTCCCAGCTCAGGTGCTTGTGCGCGAGGCTCGGCGGGAGCGCCTGGTGCGCCTGCGGAAGCCCCTGCTTCGTCGAGAAGTACGGGGCCGCTCCGGAGCGCACGAACGCCTCGTCCGCGCCGAAGAAGAAGTCACCCGGTGCCGCACGGCCGTCGAGCCCGGTCACCGAGACGACGCGCAGGTTCGGCAGCCGCTCGTAGTCCGTCGCGTCGAAGTGCTCGGACGCGAGACCGAGCCAGGCGATGTTCGGCTTGGGCTGCTTGGGCAACCGGTAGATCGTCGCGCCCGCGGGCGCGAGGAACGTCGAGTCCGCCGAGGCCGTGGGCTCGGGCACGGTGACGCGCGCGGCGTCCGGGACGTGCACGACCGTCGTGGCCGGCTCGTGCCACGTCTCCGACGACGTGGTCGACTCGCGCAGCAGCAGGCGCAGCGCGTCGTCTCCGGGGCGCAACGAGAGGTCCGTGTGCGTCGGCGGGAGCAGGGCGTTGTTGCGCGGGTCGGTGAGGTCACCGGGATCGACGGGGTCCACCGGGTCGACAGGATCCACCGGGTCGACGGGCTCCTCGCCCTCGGGCGGGAGCACCTGCTGACCCGGGTCGACGGCGGCCCCGCAACCCGCCGTGGCGGCGTCCGGGACGTTGCCGACCGCGACCCGCAGCGTCACCGGCTCCGAGGAGACGACCTCGCCGCCGGTCGTGGTGATCTCGGCGCGCAGGTGCACGCAGTGGAGCCCGAGCTCGGTGAAGTACACCGAGTCGGACGTCGAGTGCTGGCCGGGGTTCATCGTCAACGGCTCGAACGGGGCAGCCATGTCGTGTGCGGCGTACCAGCCTCGCGCCGGCGTGCCCTCGATGAAGACACCGGGCTTGCCGAACGCGACCAGGCCGCCCCCCTCGACGTCGTCGACCACCCAGCGCACCCCGCCGGCCACGACGTCGGTCCGCGACATCCCGTAGGTGCTCAGGACGATCGTCGCGGCCGTGCCTTCGAAGCCGCTCGCCGGGACGGAGCGTTGCGTCCCGTAGACGATGGTCCCTTCCGGTCCCAGCGGTGCCCACGTCGCGTCGGCGGGGACGATGCCCTGCTTGGGGCGGGGCACGGAGACGACGACGTCCTCCACGCCGTACCGGGACTGCACGTCCTTGGGAGCGGTGGTCGTCGTCGACCCGTGTCCCAGGTCGATCGTCGTCCGGCCGTCCGCGTACGCAGCGGTGAGGAACGACACCCCCTCGTCGATCAGGACGGGAGCCCTCGTGGGGACCGTGGCGAGCGCGCCCGCCCCGTCGAGGCCGTGGGCCACCGGAGCGAGGGGCAGGGCGATTCCTGCTGCCAGCACTCCCGCCACCGCGGCGCGGCGCGCCGCTCGCCCGGCCGGGGTCCGGCGTCCTGTCATCTGTCGTCCCACTGCGTTCGTCCGTCCTGGTTCGTCGGGACGCGCCGTGCGTCGACGCGTCGTCCATCCGTTCACGTCCGGCACCCGCCGGGCCGGCGCTCGCGAGCCTCGTCGCCGACGCCTCCCTCCGGCGGAGCGCGGCAGGCGTGCGTGCGGGCGGGGCACAGCGCCCCGCCCGCACGCACGTGCACCCGTCAGGAGCTCTTGAGGGGGAGCTCCTCGGACGTCGCCCACGGCACGCCGTCGACGCTCACGTCGAACGTGAGGACGTACGTGCCGGTCGTGGCGAACGACCACGCGACGTCCTCGTGACCGCCCGCTCCGAGCGTGACCGACCCCGAGAAGGCGGTCTTGCTCGCCGAGAATGCGCCCGCGGTCCCGGCCGCCGAGAGCGAGGTCCCGGTGCTCGCCGCGTCGAGCGCGTTCGCCGTGAACTCGACCTCGGAGAGGTCGCACGACGCGTCCTCCTCCACGGCGAAGCCGACCGCCGGGCCGTTCGCGCCGCCGCCCGTGAAGGCCAGCCAGTCGCCCGCGGGCAGCTCGACGTGCGCGCCACCGACGTGCTCGTGGACGTGAGCGTGCACGTCCACGACCTCGCCGTTCGCGTCGCACTCGATCTCCGCCGCCACGTCGAAGTGTCCGCTCGTCCGGTCGGCGGCCGCCGCCGACGTGGCGAGCGCCGAGGCGAGCCCGACGGTCGCCACCGCCGTCCCGAGGACCGTGCCCAGAACCGTCACGCCCGTCCGGGCACCCCCTGCCGTACGCATCCGATGCATCGTCGTCTCCTTGTCCAGCCCGCTCACCCTGAGCGAGCATTACTGATAATGATTCTCAGTTAGACTCTGCGCAATCCCTGGGCCCCCACGTCTCACCCTGTGGACGAAGAGGGCACCGCTCGCCAGAGCCATGGGCGGGCGACCGGCCACGTCGACGCGGCGCGCGATCTACGGCGCCGTCGTCGCGGGTTCTCGGTCGTCCGACGCTCCGGGGGCCGGAGCCAGGCAGCCCGCCTCCTCCTCGGGCGTGCGCGCCGACGCGTGCGCACAGCGGCGTGCCAGGAGGCCGTGGCGCGGGGCGAGGAACCAGGCGAGCAGGAAGACGGTGGTCGCGACGAGGACGATCGTGCCGCCCGCGGGCAGGTCGAGGCTCCACGACAGGTAGAGCCCGACGAGCGCCGAGCCGCCGCCGATCACGGGCGCGAGGAGCATCATCACGCCGAGCCGGTCGGTGAGCAGCCGCGCCGCGGCCGCGGGGGTGATGAGCAGCGCGAGGACGAGGATGTTCCCGATCGTCTGGACGGAGATGACGATCGCGATCGTCACGAGCACGTACAGCACGAGGTCGAGCCAGAACACCGGCAGGCCAGCCGAGCGGGCCATCTCCCGGTCGAGGCTCACCGCGACGAACTCCTTGTGCAGGAGGAAGGCGAGCAGGAGCAGGACGGTCCCCGCGACGGCGACCACGACGACGTCCTCGTCGGGGATGCCCGTGATCGACCCGAAGAGGAACTGCTGCAACGACCCGGCGTACCCGGGTGCCGTCGAGATGACGACGATCCCGAGCGCGAACGCGGCGACGAAGAAGACCCCGATGATCGAGTCCTCCTTGAGCCGCCGGTTCTGCGAGAACACGGCCACGAGGACCGCCGTGACGACGCCCGCGACCGCGCCGCCGAGGACCAGCGAGCCCTGCAGCACGAAGGCGACCGCGAGGCCGGGGAAGACGGCGTGCGCGACGGCGTCGCCGATGAACGCCATGCCGCGGAGCACGACGTGGCACCCGATGACGCCGCACACGACGCTCGACATCACGGCGACGAGGAGCGCTTTGGGCAGGAACGCGAGGTCGGGATTGAGCAGGTCCTGGACGAAGTCCCCGATCGAGATCACGCGTCCGCCTCCTTCTCGTGGGTCGGGGCAGCGGAGGTGGAGGCAGCGGGAGCGAGCCCGAGCGAGGCGAGCAGCGGCGAGGACGCCGAGATGCCGAACGCGCGCATCCACAGGTCGGGGTCCGCGAGCTCCGCGGGCGTGCCCGTCGCGACGACGGTGCGGTTGAGCAGGCAGACACGCGTGCACGCGTGCATCGCCGCTACGAGGTCGTGCGTCGTCATGAGCACAGCCTGGCCGTCCTCGCGCGCGAGCTCGGCGAACAGGTCGGTGAGCAGCTCCTGCGTCGGGACGTCGAGGCCGGTGAACGGCTCGTCGAGGAGCAGCGCGCGGGGCCGCAGCGCGAGGGCGCGAGCGACGAGGACCCGCTGGCGCTGGCCGCCGGACAGCTCCCCTACCGGGCGCCGGCGGAGGTGCGTCATGCGCACGCGGTCGAGCGCCTCACGCACCGCGCGGTAGTCCGCCACACCGGCCCTGCGCAACCAGCCGATGCTCCGCACCCGCCCGGACAGCACGGCGTCCTCCACGGAGATCGGGAAGTCCCACGCGAACTCGTGCCGCTGGGGCACGTACCCGATCCCCGCCGAGGCGGAACGCCCGCCCGCGCCGTCCACGAGGACCTCGCCCGACCGGCGTCGGACGAGACCGAGAACCGCCCGCAGGAGCGTCGTCTTGCCCGCGCCGTTGGGGCCGATCAGCCCGACGAGCTCGCCGGCACCCACGTCGAGACTCGCGTCACGCAGCACGAGCCGGCCCCCGAGCTCGACCGACACGTCGCGCACCCGGAGCACCGGAACACCCCCGCTGCCTTCTCTCGTGGTCGACGACGTCGTGTCCGCAACGGCCGGCGCGCTCACGAGCGGTCCTTCGCGCCGTCGGCGGACCCCGCGTGGGCGTCACCGCCGTCAGCCTCTTGCTCGGCGAGCGCGCGAGCGCGGCGGCCCCGGACGACCGTCACGACGACGGCGGCCACGAGCACCAGCGCCGCGAGCCCGACCCAGAGTGCCACGCCGGACGCCGACGCATCCTCGCTCTCGGGGTCGGTGACCTCGTCCGCCTCGTCGGCGTCGTCCGCCGGGTCGGTTTCCGTGTCCGAGGCGTCCGTGGTGGGCTCGGTCGTCCCCTCGGCCGGTTCCTCGTTCGCGGCGGGGAAAGCGGTCTGCGGGTCGGTGGAGGTGCCGACCGCGAAGCGCAGGACGCCGGGATCCTCGACGTGGGTCCCGTCGGTGAGGTCGGCGAGCATCGTCACGTCGAGCGTGTAGACGCCGGGCTCGGTGAATACCCAGTTGGCATGGACGTGCGTGTTGACGTCCATCCACAAGTCCTGCGGGTACGCCGTCCCTGAGTTCCACAGGACGTTGGGCGGGCCCGTCACCCCCTCCTGGAGGAAGAGGAAGAACGAACCCGGCCCCTCGACCCCGTCGAGGCGCAGGGTCGCGCCCCGGTCGATGCGCTGCGTCACCTCGGGGTCCTGGGTGTTCCAGCCGAGCCACACCACGGCCTGGTTCTGGACCTGCGGCACGACGTACAGAGGCGCTCCCGGCTCCACGCCGAGGAAGGCGTAGTCCTCGCTGTCCGGTGCCTCGAGGATCGACTCGTCGACGACGTGGAAGACCGTCTCGTCGGGGAACCGCCAGACGGGTGGCACGGCCCGGTCGTCCCGGGCCTGGAGCGTCCACGTGTCGTCGAGGAAGCGCGGGCCGACGTCGACGTGGCCGTCGGTGATGACCTCACGCCCTTCGACGCTCGCCTCGTCGCCCTCGACGGTCTGCTGCAGCGCCGGATCGTCCTCGGTGTCGGCGGGCAGTGCCGACGCCCCCGAGCCGACGAGGAGTGCGCCGACGACGGCAAGGGTGACGAGCGCGGGCCGTCGCGCGGTGCCGTGCGACGACGCGTCGGCGTACGACCGGTCGGTGGTGCGGGTGTTCATGGGTGATCCTTCGTGCTAGCAGGGTGCCGCGATGGGTCGGGCACTCGCGTGGTCGTGGGTGGTTCAGGAGAGACAGCGTCTGAGCGAGTCCGCGTTGGCGCGCATCATCTCGACGTACGTCGTGACGTCGCGGTCGAACGCGTCGGAGTAGATGCGGCACACCTCGATGCCGTTCTCCTTCGCGACCTCGGTGAGGACCGACGAGCGCGCGATGAGGTTGGGTTCGAGGAAGACCGCGGGCACCTGCAGCGTGCGCACGGTCTGGGTGAGCTTGCGCCGCTCGGCGATGCTCGGCTCGGTCGCAGGGTTGGGCGTCACGAACCCCGCGATCTCGATCCCATAGGCCGCGCCCAGGTAGGCGAAGGCATCGTGGGTCGTCACGAGGTAGCGCTGCGAGCGCGGGATCGAGGCGATCGTCTCCTCGACGTACCGGTCGGTCTCCTGCAGGGTCCGGAGATACGCCGCGGCGTTGGCGCGGTACTCGGCCGCGCCGTCCGGGTCGACCTCGACGAGGGTGTCCCGCATGATCTCGACGTACGCCTCGGCGTTGCGCACGTTCTGCCACAGGTGCGGGTCGATCTCGCCGTGCACGTGCTTTCCCAGCACGGCCTGCGGGAGCTGATAGATCTGCTCCCCCGCCTTGCCCAGGAAGCGGAAGTCCTGACCGGCCGGCACGGGCGCGAGCGCCTTGTTCGGCACGGAGATCACCGTCTCGGCCGGGTCGTGCAGGTGGTGGTGACCTCCGACGTCGTGCTCGTCGTCGGCCGCGAGGACGACCCGCCCGTCGTCGAGCTCGACCGACACGTCCGCGTGACCGCCGGCGAGCACCGCCGCGTCCTCCATCCCCGGGACCGAGTACGGGTCGACCCCGACCGCGAACGTGATCGTCGAGGTGCCCATGCCGACCGGACGGGCGTCCGGCGTCGGTGCGAGCGCGGCGCTCAACGTCAGTCGGTACACGCCCGGCTCGGAGAACGTCCAGCTCATGTGGGTGTGGGCGTTCGTGGGCAGGGTCACGGTGTCCGCCGCGTACCCGTCGCCGGCGTCGAACCCGTCCGCGGAGTCGAAGTAGGTGCGTGGCTGGCCGAACGTCTCCGTGAGGTAGCCCGTGAGCTGGCCGGGCCCTTCCAGGCCGGTGGCGCTGAGGTGCACGTCCGAGGACCGCGTAGCGCCGTGCTCGGTGCCCGAGCCGCTCACGCGCAGCCCGAGCCAGATGGTGTCGAGGTTGACGTTCTCGACGAGGGGGATGATCTCCGCCGCGTACTTCACCGCCGACTCCGCGAGCGAGACGTTCGGGACCCCTTCGGGAAGGTTGGAGTCGAGCATCTTGATGATGTTGTGCTCCTCCAGCAGCATGTAGTTGCTGAAGGCGACGTCCGCGTAGACGACGTCGCGCACGTCGCGCAACGAGGGCTCGTAGGAGTGCGGGTCCCCGCCCTCCGGCACGAGCGACGTCACGACCGCGCGGTCCCCGGCGACGTTGCGCGCGAGGTCGGCGAGGATCCCGGTCGTGGTGACGACGTCGAGCGTGTCCGTCGACGGAGCATCCGGGCCGGACGCGCAGCCCGCCGTCACGAGGGCGAGGCCGAGGAGGGCCGCCGTAGCGGTCGCGCGGCGTCGCCGACGCCACCTACCCGTGGTCATGAGTCCAACTTTCGTTCTCGTGGTGCGCACACCGTCCTGCGACGACACAGGAGGAGGTGGAGGTGTCGTCGCAGGACGGTGCGGGCTGCAGGCGCGTCAGACGGTCGAACGCGCGCCGCGCCGCCTGCGGGAGGCGCCGTAGAGCGTCGTACCGGCGACGAGCAGGAGGGCACCGAGCGCGAGAGCGCTCGCGGGGTCGGCACCAGTCGTCGCCAGTGCCGCCTTCTGGTCGGCGCTCAGCTCGCAGTCCTCGCCCGACGCGGTCTTGCCGACGTACGTCGTCTTCGTCGCGGTACCCGAGCTGTCCCCGACGGAGAACGTGATCGTCGCGGAATCGGAGACCGTGCCGCCGCTCTTCAGCGGCACCGACAGCGTGAACGTCACCTTGTAGACGCCCTGCTCGCTGAAGGCCCAGTTGCCGTGCACGTGCTGGTTGAGCGGCACCGACGTCGAGCGCGGGAACCCTTCCATCGTCCCGAAGTACTTGGTGCCCACCCCGCCGAAGTTCCCGGTGGCGTAGACCCCGAGCTTTCCGGGGCCATCGACGCGATCCAGCGTGTACGTCACCGGTCCGGCCGCCGCCTCGATGAGCGAAGGGTGCTGCGTGTTCCACCCGACCCAGGGCACACCGGGCTCCTGGACCTGGCCGATCGACCAGATCGTCGCCCCGGCCTTGCCCAGGAAGGCGAAGTCGGCGCCGGCGGGAACCTCGCGCTTGGCGGCGTCCCCGAGCCGGAACGTCAGGGACTCTGGGTCGACCCAACTCGGCGGCTGCTTGCGGTCGTCCTTCGTCTTCGCGACGAGCGTGCCGTTCTCCACCATCGACCCGAAGTCGAAGTGACCTTCCGTGATGCCGCTGACGGCGCCGGTCTTGACCTCGCTCGTGACGGGCGTCGGGATGCACTGCTCCGGCGTCGTCGAGCCTGCGCCCGTCCCGGCATCGGAACCCGAGCCGTCCCCGGCGCCAGCACCGCCGCCGTCGCCATCTCCTGCGCCTCCGACGTCGTTCGCGGCGGCGGTCGCGGTGAACGGCGCCCAGCCGAGGAGCTCACCCGTGGGCGAGTCGTAGAGCGCAAGCTTGTGCGCGCCCGTCCCGACCGTCGACGGGATCGTGACCGTCACCGCACCGTCGGCCGCCGTCGCCTCACCGGCCGAGGTGGGCTCGGAGTAGACGTACGCGACGACCCTGCGGGCGTCCGTGAGTGCCGACGACGACGCGACGGCGTCCGACCCGAGCGGGTAGCTGTCCTTGTCGAGCGTCAGCCCGCCCCGGTTGGCGTCGGTGAGCTGGTCCTCGGGCAGCGGCTCGAACGGCGGCATGTAGGCACCGACGCGGACGTGGTAGTCGGCGCTGTCACCGGTGATCGTCCTGTTGTCGGCCGTCTTGAGGGACGGCGTGACGGTGAGGTGATAGTCACCCTCGGCCGTGAACACCCAGTTGGTGTGCACGTGCGCGTTGGCCGTGACGGGGATGGTGCCGCCCGCCGACGTCGTGGTGTCGACGTACCGGTTGATCGGGTTGCCGAAGGAGTCGTTCTGGAACGTGAACACGTCGCCCGGGCCGGTGACCTCGACCGCGAGCGAGACCGGGCTGCCCGCGGCCGGAGTGATGCCGGTTCCCTGCAGGGTGGACAGCAGACGCTCGGTGCTCCACCCCATCCAGGGCAGATAGGTCTGGTCCTCGCCCGTCTGGGTGCCGATCCACGCGTCGGCGCCCCCGTACTCGCCGAGGAACGACCAGTTGCCCTGGGCCGCGGGGAGCTTTTGCACGGCCCGGGCGTCCTCGTAGGCGATGGTCACGTCCGCGGGCCTGCGGAACGTCGGACCCGCGTCGTAGAGACGCGTGTCGTCCTTCACCGACAGCACGAGCTCCTCGCTCGAGGCGTCGTAGGTGGTCTCGAAACCGTCGATGTGGCCCTTGTTCAGGACGAACTCACGGTTGGGCTCCGACGCGTCCGGGTTCGGGCCGGGACCGGGGTCCGGCTTCGCGGTAACGTCCAGCCTCAACGGCTCCGACGTGCCCGCGACCCGCTCACCGTCCAGCAGTACCGCACGCACCCGTGCACCGTCGTCCGCCGTGGTCAGCGCACGCTCGTACGACGCGCCCGAGGCGCCCTCGACCGCGACGAACTCGTCCGAGCCCGCCTCCGCGACCTCCCACCGGTACGTCACCAGGTCCGTCACCGGATCCTGCGACGCGGTGAGCACCGCAGACTCGCCCTCGGCGTAGGAGTCCTTGTTCGACGTGACCGTCACCGTCGTCGTCACCGGCTCGGGTGCCGCCTCACCGACCTGGAACGTGTAGGTCTCGGTGTCGCTGACCAGCGAGGTGCCGTCGGACAGCGAGCCCTTCGCGGTGACGCGGAGCGTGTAGGTGCCCTGCTCGGTGAAGCCCCAGCTGGTGTGGACGTGCGCGCCCAGGTGGACCGAGATGACGTCGGGCTCGTCGTCGCCGCTGTCGAAGTGCACGCTCGGCGACCCGTTCATCGCCCCGGCCCAGGCGGACACGTCACCCGGACCCTCGACCTCGATCTCGTAGCGCAGGTCGGAGACCGTCTCGCCTGCGGGCAGGCTCTTCTCGAGCTGCTCGGTCGACCACCCGGGCCACGGCAGCCCTGTCTTCCCCGACCCCGGCAGCACGTAGACCTCGTTCCCGGGCTCGCCGAGGAAGTCGTAGCCCGTGTCCGGCACCGGCGTGGCGCTCAGCTCCGGGTCGACGGACACCGTCACCGCGCTCGGTGCGCGGTCGACCTTCCGGCTCGCGTGCTGCCGCGTATCGTCGACGACCGACAGCACGAGGCGGCCGGCGTCGAGGTACAGGCTGAACAGGTCGATGTGGCCCTCGGTGAGAACGACCGGCGTGTCGTCGAGGACGGGTGCCTCCCACGGGACCTCGCGGACCTCGGGGATCACGACCGGCTCGGACATCGCGAGCTCGGCGCCCTGCGCATCTAGCGCGACGACGCGCCATGCGACGCCGGTGGCGTACTCGTTCGCCAGGAGCGTCAGGTCGGCGTCGCGGAACACGGTCGGGTAGAACGGCGTGAACTCCGAGGCGTCGACGAACCGTCGCTCCCAGCGGAAGGTCGCATCCTCGACTGCCGGCTCGATCACGGCCTCAAGAAGGATCTCGCTGTTCAAGGCGTACCAGTCCTGGAGCCCGGTGATCTGCACCGTGTGCGCCGCGGCGGCCGCAGTCACGGCGAGAGTGACCGGCTCGGACGTGCCCACCACCCGCTTCCCGTCCAGCAGCACGGCGCGCACCTGCGCACCGTCGTCCGCGAGGGTCAGCTCGCGCTCGTACGACGCGCCCGAGGCACCTTCCACCGCGACGAACTCCTGCGAACCCGCCGCCGCGACCTCCCACCGGTACACCGCCAGCTCCGTCACGGGTTCCTGCGACGCGGTGAACACCGCCGACTGACCCTCGAGGTACGACCCATGGTCCGAGGTGACCGCGACCGTCGTCGTCACCGGCTCGGGCGCACGCTCGCCGACCCGGAAGTGGTAGGTGGCCGAGGACCCGGCGATCGTCCGGCCGTCGGCCGTGGCCAGGGACGGGGTCACGACGAACGTGTAGTCGCCCTCGGCCGTGAAGACCCAGTTCGTGTGGACGTGGGCGTTCTGCGCGACCGGGATCGTGCCGGCCCCCGTGAGCGTGTTCACGTACACGTTGATCGGCCCGCCGAACGCGTCGTTCTGGAACGAGAACACGTCCCCCGGGCCCTGGACGCGCACGTCGAGGCTCACCGGCGTGCCCGCTGCCGGCGTGACGCCCGTCCCGGCAAGGCTCGTGAGCAGCCGCTCCGTGCTCCACCCCACCCAGGGCGCGTAGGTCTGGTCCCCGCCGGACTGGGTGCCGAGCCACGCCGTCGTGCCGCCGTGCTTCCCGAGGAACGCCCATCCCGCGGTCGCCGGGGGCAGCGTCGTACGTGACCGTTCGTCCTGGTAGGCGAACGTCGTCGTCTCCGGCACGCGGAAGACGGCGCCGGTGTCGTGGATGCGGGTGTCGTCCTTGACGCTCAGCACGAGCCTGCCGCTCGCCGCGTCGTAGATGGTCTCGAACCCGTCCACGTGGCCGTGCGTGAGCACGAACTCACGATCGGGGACGGTCTGCGCGGAGGCCGTCGGGAGCGCTCCGGCGGCCGTCGGGACGACGAACGATGCGAGCAGCGCGAGCAGGCCGAGGGCGGCGGCCCACGCCCTGCCTCGGATGGCGACTGACACGGTGGATCCTCTCTAGGCCGTCGGGTCCGACGGCGGGCTCGTCCTGGGCGGCGCCTGACGGCCGCCCGCGCTCGGACTATATACGAACGATAATCGTTCTCACAAAGCTCGACAGCCTCGCTGTCCCACTCTCGAGCGACCTCGGCGCGGGGCGGTCACCCACGGGACACAGCGAGGCCCCGACCCCCGAGGGGGCCGGGGCCTCGATCCGGCGTCAGCCCTGACGGGCCTTCCAGCGCGGGTTGGCCTTGTTGAGGACGAAGGTCTTGCCGTGCCGGCGCACGACCTTCGCCCCGGGCTTGTCCTTGAGCGAGCGGAGCGAGGCGCGGACCTTCATCGCGCACCCCCGCCCTGCGCGCCGCCGCGGGCGCCGTAGCGCTGGCGGAACTTCTCGACGCGGCCGGCCGTGTCCACGACGCGCTGCGTGCCCGTGTAGAACGGGTGGCTCGCGCTCGAGATCTCGACGTCGACGACCGGGTAGGTGTTCCCGTCCGTCCACGTCACGGTCTCGCGCGGGACGCCGGGGCCCTGCGGGTGGTCGCCCGCGAGGGTCGAGCGCGTGAGGAACGCGAAGTCGGCGGACTTGTCGCGGTAGACGACGGGCCCGTAGACGGGGTGGATGTCCTTCTTCATGGTGGTTCTCCTTGCTGGGCCGGTGACGGGACGGGAGCCGCCGCGCAGGGCGGCCGCCGTCACCAGCTCGACTTCGTGACTCCGGGCAGCTCGCCACGGTGCGCCTGTTCGCGCAGGCGCACGCGGGAGAGCCCGAACTTCCTCAGGTAGCCGCGCGGGCGGCCGTCGACGACGTCGCGGTTGCGCACCCGCGTGGCGCTCGCGTCGCGGGGCTGGCGCTGGAGCTCGCGCACCGCGGCCGCCTTCTCCTCGGGCGAGGAGGTCGGCGACGCGACGACGCGCTTGAGCTCCGCGCGACGCTCGGCGAAGCGGGCGACGACCTGGACGCGCCGGTCGTTGCGCGCGACCTTCGACCGCTTCGCCATCAGCGCTCCTCGCGGAAGTCGACGTGGCGGCGGACGACGGGGTCGAACTTGCGCAGGACCATGCGGTCGGGGTCGTTGCGGCGGTTCTTGCGGGTCACGTAGGTGAACCCGGTGCCCGCGGTGGACCGGAGCTTGATCACGGGACGGAGGTCGGTGCGGGTAGCCATCAGAGCTTCTCCCCTCGGGCGAGGATCCGCGCCACGACGGCGTCGATCCCCTGGCGGTCGATGGTCTTGATGCCCCGGGCGCTGACGCGCAGGGTCACGTGACGACCCAGCGACGGCACCCAGTAGCGCTTCTTCTGGATGTTCGGGTCGAAGCGACGCTTGGTCCGCACGTGGGAGTGCGAGATCGCGTGGCCGAACCCGGGAGCGGTGCCGAGCACCTGGCAGACGGCGGACATGGCGGTTCCTCTCGGGGTCGGTCGGGGCGACGGGGACGACACTAGATAGTGAGAATCATTCCCGTCAAGACGCTATGCTGACCCGCTGTCGAGAACAGTTCTCAGGAGCGGGTTGTTCCCGCGACCGGCCGTGAGGCCGCGCGGGAGGCCCCAGACCACGGATCGGAGCGCTTCATGCCCTTCTCGCCGCACCCCTCGCCGGACCCGTCGCCCGACGACACCCGCGTCGCCCTCAGCGTCCTCGCGACGATCGACCCCGTGCTGCGGGACAGCGCCGTGTTCGGGCTCGTCGTCGGGGCGCCGCGCGTCGTCGCGCTCCGGCACGACATCCGGGCCACCGAGGACGCGCTGCGGCGCGTCGTCGTGGACGCCACCGGCGTGATCGAGGACGAGGTCGTGCCGCTCGAGCACGCGTGCCTGTCGTGCGCCGTGCGGGAGGACGCCGTCCCGACGCTGCGCCGGCTCGCCGACGACGGCCGCTGGGACCACGTCGTCCTCGCGCTGCCCGTGGCTGCGGAGTCGCTGCCGGTCGTGCGGGCGCTCGCCGCGCAGGCCACGCCCGGCAACGAGCTCGAGCGCCTCCGTCTCGCTACCGTCCTCGCCGTCGCCGACGTCGACACGCTCGAGCACGACCTGCTCGACGACGACCTCGTCTCCGAGCGCGGCGTCGGGCTGACGGAGGACGACCAGCGGGCGGTCGGCGAGGTGCTCGCCGCCCAGCTCGAGCACGCCGACCTCGTGGTGACGACCGGTGACGTCGCGACCGCGGCCACCGGGTCCGGGCTCGTCGACCGCCTCCGCGGCGTCGGCACCCGGCGGGTCGACGGGCTGCACGCGCTCGTGGCCGACGACCTCGCCCGGTACACGCACGACCCCGCCGCCGGCGAGCGCCGCGCCCACCCCCTCGGCGCGCGGGGTCCGCTCCCCCGGCGCGACGAGCCGTCCGGCGACCGGAGCTGGACGATCGAGCTGTGGTCGGCCCGGCCGTTCGATCCCGAGCGCCTGCTGCGCCGGATCGAGGACCTCGGCACCGGCCGGGTCCGGTCGCGTGGGGTGTTCCACGTCGCGAACCGCCCCGACTCGCTGTGCGCGTGGGACGGCGCGGGCGGCCAGCTCTGCATCGGCACCCTCGGCACCTGGGACGACGCCACGACGGCCGAGGGGCGGCCTGTCGAGCCGCACACGCGCGTCGTGATCGTCGGGGCGACGGCCGCGGGCGACGCGGACGACGACGGCGGTCGCCGCCGGCTCCTCGACGCGTTCCGCGACGTGCTGGCGACGCCCGACGAGCTCGCCGACGGCGGCCTGCGCTGGCTCGGCCGCACCGACGTCCTCGCGCCCTGGCTCGGCGCCCGCAGCGACGCCGTGTGACCTTCAGGCACGCAGGGTGACCGCTCGGGGCGTCACGTCATGCGGTGATGTTGGCGCTGTCGCCGCCAGTGACGGCGAAGCTGGTACCGCTGACCATCCTCGCCTCGTCGGAGGCGAGGAACACGACCAGCGGTGCGACGTCCTCCGGCTCGACCCACGGCACCCCCAGGGGGAGCTTGGCACGCTGGGCCTCCGCGGCGGTCTGCTCGTCCTGGGCGACGTCTCCGGTGGGCTCGTGCCCGCCGGCGCGGATGATCTGCGCGTAGCGGTCCTCGTGACGGGTCAGCGCGGTGTCGACGAGTCCCGGGATCACCGCGTTGACGGTGATGCCATGCTCACCGAGGTCGAGCGCCGCGGACTTCATGAGCCCGATCAGCCCCCACTTGGACGCCGAGTAGCCGGCGCCCCCGAGCGTGCCGTGCTGGCCCTGCGTGGACGAGGTGATGATGATGCGCCCGCCGCCGCGCTCGATGAGCAGCGGCGCAGAGGCCCGCACGACGTTCGCCGTCCCGGTGAGGTTGATGTCGATCTGGTCGTCCCAGAGCTCGTCGCTCATGTCCAGCAGCGACGCGAAGCCCTGCACGCCGGCGTTGGCGAAGACCACGTCGACGCCCCCGAACCGCTCGACGACCTGGGCGAACCCGGCGCGGACGGCCGCCCGGTCACGCTGGTCGAAGACCACCGGGAGCCACTCGACCCCGGCTTCCTCGACGAGGCGGCCGGTCTCGGCCAGGTCCTCGGGGTCAGCCGGGGCGTAGTCCATCGCCGGGCTCGCCAGCGCCGCGATGTCGGCTCCGGCGACACGGTATCCGGCGCCCGCGAACGCGACCGCCGCAGCGCGACCGATCCCCCGTGCCGCCCCGGTGACGACCACCACTCGTCCGTCGCTCACGGGTGTCTCCTGCTCTCTACGTTTTGCGGCCACTGTCGCCGCTTCGGCACACCCGCGCCACCCGAGGAAGCGCGGCGGTCGGTCCCGGGTGCCGGGGGTGGAACGCGTCGGACGACGTTCCACCCCCGGCGTCGTCAGCAGGCGACGGCGGCGTAGTCGACGTCGACCTCGACGCTCCGACCGTCGCCGGAGGCCGTGAGCCGGCTCGTGCCGGCCTCGACGGAGCGCGACCGGGAGCTGAACGACTGGTACGCGGCGGCACCGGGCTGGACGTCGCTCACGGACCTCTCCCCGAACGGCGTCGAGAGAGTGACGTCGAGGGGCACGGTGTCGTCGTTGCGGACGAGCGCCGCGACGTACGCGGTCCCGGCGATGCAGCGGCCGGTCGCGCTGGCCCGTACCGCCACCGTCGACAGCTCGCTGATGACCGAGCCGATCTCGGGCGTCGCGGCGAGGTGGGTGCGGTCGGGCGTCAGCGGCGTGACGGTGATGTAGCCGGCCCGGTTCATGAGGTAGTCGGCGTCGGGACGGGTCTCCGCGACGCACGTGGTGTCGCCGGCCTGGCACCCGCTGAGGCCGACGGTGAAGGACCGCTCGCCGCTCGGGTTGTAGGAGTGGCGCGCGGTCGTGCCGGTGCCCACCGGGGCGACGACGACGCCGGCCGGGCTCTGGTCCGCCGTGAGACGCGGGAAGTTGATGTTCGTGACGTACTCGGTGGTCAGCGCGTCCTGCCGGACGACCTCCTCCACGTACCGGACGGCGAACCGCGCGGTCCGCTCGTAGACCGCCTGGTGGTCCGCGCCGGTCGCCGACGCGCTGATCGCGAAGCCGGGGGTGTTGACGGACAGGGCGGACAGGGCGGCCCCCGCCGTCCCGGAGTCGTTCACCGACGAGCCGAGGTTGGGTCCGGAGTTGATGCCGGACAGCACCAGGTCGGGGCGCTCCGTCCACCCGAGCACGTGCTGCAGGCCGCCGCGGACGGCGAGCTTGACCGTGTCGACGGGGGTGGCGCTGCGCGACTCCGGCGTGCACCGCCCGTCGATCGGCTGGCACACCCCGAACACGGCACCCTGGCTCGGCGCGTCGCCGCAGTCTGCGGCGTAGCGCTCGGGGAGCGTGTCCGCCTCCTGCATGTGGAACGTGCCGCTGTTCGTCACCGCGGTCCCGGCCCCGCTCTGGTAACCCCAGGGCGCGACCACGACGACGTCGGCACCGGCGTCGCAGAAGACCTTGCGCAGCTCGTACAGCCCCTCCCCGTCGGAGCCGTTCGGCCGGGAGTTCTGCATGGAGTCGTCGTTGGAGATGACGATCCGGAGACCCTCGAGGGGGTCGTCCGGGACGGTCGACGCAGAGGCAGGGCCGAGCGCGGCGACGAAGGCTGCCGCGAGGGCCGCCGATCCGGCCAGCAGGGCGCGTCGAAGAGTACGTGCGGTCATGGGTGTGCTCCTGGATGTGAGTGGTGGGGACCGACGTGACGTCGGTCAGGTCCGTCGGTCACGTCGTCGTGACCGACGCGCTCCGGAGCGGTCGGACTGCCAGGACCCCGTCGTCCTGCCGTCTCGACCCTCGGTCGCGAGGAGGCGCGGCGACACTGCCGCGTCCGCGAGGGATCGTGAGGAGGTGGTGCGCCCGCTGCGGGGCGTGCCGGCGCCGCCGGGGGGCGCACCACCGTGGAGAGGGTGGGGCGGCATCGGCCGCCGCCCCACGTGGCGCCCCGGTGTCGCCGGGTGAGACGGTGTCGGACGCCCGCCTCACCCGGCGCTCGGGATCAGATCAGCTGCACGACCGCGCGTCGTACGCGGCCGTGACCGTGTCCGTCGCTCCGTCCGGGTCGGTGACCGTGACGGTCACCTCACCGGCCTCGATCTCCGTGGCACGAGCGTTGAACGACTGGTAGGCGTTCTTGCCCGGGGCCACGTCCTCGAAGGTCTTGCTGCCGAACGGCGTCTCGATCGCGACGTCCAGCGCGGAGTCGTCCGCGTTGAGCGCACGCACCGCGACGTAGACCTTGCCGGCCATACAGCGCGGCTCGACCGTCACGTCGACCTCCGGGGTGTCCGCACCGGCGGGGATGCCGGTGAGGTACTCGAAGCCCTCGACGGAGAACACGTCGTTCGCCGGCGAGCCGTCGTACTCCATGACGAAGTACGCCACGTCCGCATCGAGACCGGCCCGCAGGATGTCCTGCAGCGGCATGTCGCCCTCACCGAGGTTGGTGAACGTCGGACGCCCACCCGCGTTGAGGTTGGTCGCGTCCTTGATGTGCAGGAGCTCGATGCGGTCCGCGTACTCGTCGATCAGCGCCGGCACGTCCACGCCGGCGTTCGCCGCCCAGGCCGTGTCCAGCTCGAAGGCGACGTACTCGGGGTTCGTCTCCGCCACGAGGATCTCCCACGCGGAGGTCAGCTCACCGTTGTACTCGTACTTGGTGTTGAACTCCTGGTCGTGGTTGTGACCGAACAGCTTGCCGGTGCCGTTCGCGACCGAACGCTCGCCGAGACGGTCCATGGCGTCGGCCGTGGCCAGCACGTTCTCCAGGCCCCCACCGATGCCGGGGGACGGGAAGCCGCCCGAGCCCACGTACTCCTGGCCCAGGGTCTTGACGTACGCGAGCGTCGCGTCGAAGGTGCCCTCGTTCACGGTGTAGTGCGACGACGGGACACGGAGACCGGCCGCGTCGAACTGAGCACGAGCCTGCTCGGCCGTGAGGCCGGTGAAGTTCGACCCGAAGGGCTCGACGTTCTGGAAGCCGATCTCGCCCAGGCGGTCGTAGACGCCCTCCCAGCCGATCTGGCGGCTCCACGAGCTGAGCGAGAACAGCTGCATCGAGACCTTCTCCACCGGGATGGTGACCGGCTCGGTCGTGCCGTCGCCCACGGCGAACGAGAGCTGGTCGACGTCGACGCCGCCGGTGGTCGTCACGACGATCGAGCCCGACCCCTCGGGCACGCTGCCCAGGGTCTTCGTGACGTCCTGCCAGCCCGCGCCCGTGAAGGCGAAGTCGGCCAGCGGCTCGGCCGACTCCGACCCCTCGGCCTGCCAGCTCAGCGTGACGGTGCCCTCGCCGCTGCCGCGGACGGTGATCTCGTCGATCGCCTCGCCCGTCGGCGCGTGGACGAGCGCCATCGGCTGGTAGGTGAAGGAGTCGCCCGCGTCGAACGAGGTGACGTAGCGCCCGGCGTGCGCGGCCGGGTCCTCGACGACCTCGACGCCCTCGGCCGCGTCGTACCACTCGGCCTGCTGCGCCTCCGGCTTGAGGATGTTCGTGGCCTCGCCCCGGATCGACGGGACGCTGCCCTGCGCCTGGTCGTTGTAGGTCACGACGAGGGTGCCGAAGATCTTCTCGCCCTCACCGTGCTCGACGGCGTCGGGGCTGGTCTGGATCGTGAAGCCGCAGCCGGCCTCCGTGTCCGCGGCCCGACCGCTCACCTCGGGGTGCGCGTGCGTGTTGTGGCCCAGACCGAAGGTGTACTGGATGTTGCGGCACACCGGGTTGTCGCCGTCCTCGGCGTCGTGCACCGAGACGGTGTACGGGACGGCGTCGCCCCAGGTGAAGATGGCGCCGTCGGGCTGGCTCAGCGTGATCTCCGGAGCGGTGTTCCCGACCGTGATCTGCTGGATCGCGAGCCCGAACTTGCCGCCCTCGTCCGTGACGCGCAGCTGCACGTTGAACTGGCCGCGCTCGGTGAACGTGTGCGTCACCGTCTCGCCCTGGGCGTCGTACACGCCGTCGGAGTTGAAGTCCCAGTCGAAGGTCAGGCCCTCGTTCGGGGTCTCCGCGTCCGAGGTCCCGGACGCGTCGAAGGTCACCTCGAGCGGCGCGTCCCCACCCGAGATCGGGTCGGCGGAGATCGCGGGACGCGGGGTCTTGTTGTCGGAGCCGTAGGTGATCCGGTACAGGCCCGCGTCGGGGTTCTGGCGGAAGAAGCCGTCGCCGTACTCCAGCACGTACATCGTGCCGTCGGGGCCGAACTCCATGTCCATGACGTTGTCCCAGATCGGCTGGTTGACCGTCTCCAGGTGCGCGTTGGGCAGGAAGTCCTCGACCGCGGTCACCTGGCCGGCCGACGAGAGCTCGTCCAGCGTGAACGCGACCACGTAGTCCTGCGAGAACTCCGCCATGAACGGCTTGCCGTCCCAGTACGCGGGGAACTTGCCCGGCGCGTCGGGGTAGTCGGCCGAGCGGTAGATCGGGCCACCCATCGGTGCCTGGCCGCCGCCACCGAGCTCGACCAGCGGGTCGAGCAGCGCCGGCTGGTCGCCGGGGCGGTCGCCGTAGTACACCTGCGGCGCCGTCGCCGGCGGCAGGACGTCGAGGCCCGTGTTCCACGTGGAGTTGTTCTTCGCCCCGGCCTCGCAGTCGAACCACTCGCCCGGCGTCTGCGTCGCGAAGTCCCACTCGTTGTAGTTCGCGTTCGGGCCGTGGCAGTACGGCCAGCCACCGTTCATCGGCTCGGTCGTGACGTTCCACTCGACGTAGCCCATGGGGCCGCGGTTCGGGTTGGCGTTCGCCGCGTCGGGGCCGTAGTCGCCCCACACGAGCGCGCCGGACTCGATGTCGTAGTCGATCCGGAACGGGTTGCGCAGCCCCATGACGTAGGTCTCGTTGCGCACGAGGTCCTGGACGTCGTCGTACTGCGGGTCGTCGAAGAGGTTGCCCTCGGGGATCGTGTACGTGCTCCCCGGGCCCACCTCGGTGCCGGGGGCGAGGTCCTCGATCGGGTTGATCCGCAGGATCTTGCCGCGCAGGTCGTTGGTGCTGCCCGCGCCGCGACGGTCGTCGAAGCCCGGGTTCATGCCCGGGGCGTTGTTGTTCGGCGCGTACCCGTCGGCGCCGGGCGTGCCCGCCGGCGTGTTGTCACCGGTGGACAGGAACAGGTTCCCGTCGGCGTCCCACGCCATGTCCGCGCCCACGTGGCAGCACTGGCCGCGCTGGGCGTCGACCTTGAGGATCGCGCGCTCGGTGGAGAGGTCGATGGAGTCGGTCGCCGGGTCCCACGTGAACCGCGAGAGCTGGTTGTACCCGAGCCAGCGGTCCCAGTAGCTCTCGTCCTCGCCCGCCGGCAGCGAGTTCGGCGCGCTGCCCGACGGGGTCGTCTCCGGGTACGCCACGCCGGAGGGCGACGTGCCCTCCATGACGCGGGGCGCGTAGACCAGGTAGAGGTAGTGGTTCTCCTCGAAGTTCGGGTCGAGCGAGATGCCCTGGAGCCCGTCCTCGGAGTTCGCGTAGACGTCGAGCTTCGCGATCTGGGTGGTCAGGCCCGTCGCGGAGTCGGTGAGGCGCACGACGCCGTCGCGCGAGGTGTGCAGGACCCGCGAGTCCGGCAGGACGGCGAGGTCGATCGGCTCACCGGTGTTCTTGCTCAGCAGCACCTTCTCGTAGCCGTCCCAGTCGAGAGCCGCTTCGGCGTCCGCGGCGGCGGTGACCGCGGCGCTGTCCTGCTCGTGCCCGGGGTGGGCCGAGGCGCCGCTGATGGTCAGCGGTACCAGCACGGCGGCCGACGCCGCCGCGGCGGCGTAACGAGACCACCATCGGTGGCCTAGTGGAGTTCTGTGCACAACGTCCTCCTTTGAGGCGTTCGGGGGAACCAGACAGCCGCAGCGGTCGAGCGGGACGCGGGGTCTCCACCTCCACTCCGTTGTGGCTCACGCCGGTACAGGCATGGCGAGCCCTCGACACTGAGGCTGCGCTTGCGACGGACCGGGGATGCCCGGTACCCGACGAAAACCGACCGTACCTTCGAGATTTACTTTTGTCGACACCAAGACGAAAGTTGCATGCTTGTCAGCATTGTTGTGTTAGTCAACTATGCAAATGGCCCCGAGGCACTCTTCTCGTCGCCCCCTGCCGAGCCGTGGTCCATGGCCTACTTTCGAGCCATGGATGCCCGTGCGCTGGTGCGCGACTTCCTCGTCGCGCGACGCGAGAGGATCAGCCCGCAGGAGGTGGGGATCGCCGTCGGCCCGGGGCGCAAGGTCCGCGGCCTGCGCCGCAGCGAGGTGGCGACGCTCGCCGGCGTGAGCGTCGAGTACTACACGCGGATCGAGCGCGGCGCCATCTCCCGCGTCTCTCCGCAGGTGCTCGACGCGATCGCCCGCGCGCTGCGGCTCGACGAGGCCGAGCGCGCGCACCTGTCGAACCTCGCGGAGATCGTCGCCCGCGGCGGAGAGGCGGACCGGCGCACGAGCACCCGGTCGTGGCAGCCGCACCCCAGCCTCCAGTGGGTGCTCGACGCCTTCACCGCCGGACCTGCGTTCGTCCGCAACGGAGCGATGGACATCCTCGCCGAGAACGCCCTGGCGCACGCCTTCCACCAGGACCTGCACGACATGCCCGGGACGCCGAACATGGCCCGCTTCACGTTCCTCAGCGACCGTGCCCGGACCTTCTGCCCCGACTGGGACGTGTTCGCGGACATCCCGGTCGCGATCTTGCGCACGGAGGCCGCGCGCGACCCGCGCAGCGCCGACCTGCACGAGACGGTCGAGGAGCTGCTCTGCCACAGCGCCGAGTTCGAGACCCGGTGGCGCGCGGGCGAGGTCCGCCGGCACGGCACCGGGCTCAAGACGTTCCGCCACCCAGTGGTAGGGGAGCTCACGATCGCCTACGAGGCCTGCGCCATGGAATCCGAGCCAGGACTCACCCTCACCCTCTACTCCCCCGAGCCTGGGTCGACCTCGGCGCGGCGGATGGCCCGGCTCGCGGACCTCACGGGGGCCGGCCGACCGCCCACCTCGACGACCACCTGAGGACGGCGTCGACCGCGATGCGGTCCGCCGCCGTCTCACCGGGCGGTCGGGGGTCCTGACAGGGACTCCCAGCACTCCCCTCCACCTGTCTACCGTCCGGTACGCGCGACGGCCAGGGCCCCGCGCACGGTGACGACGGCGAGGGAGACAGGATGACGACCGTGGCGATCGTCGGGACGAGCGCGTCACGCGGTGCGGCGATCGCGCGGCGCTTCGGGGCCGCGGGTCACGACGTCGCGTTCGTCTCCCGGTCCCTGGACCGCCTCGGGCCGGTCGTCTGCGCGCTGCGCGGTGAGGGAGTGCGGGCGCGGGTCTACGCCGCGGACGCGCACGACGCCGACGCGCTGGTCCTCGCGCTCGACCGCACCGCGCAGGACCTGTCGGCGATCGAGGTCCTCGTCTACGACCCACCGTCGGCGCCCGGTGCGCGCCAGCACGTCCTCGAGACGTCACCCGAGGAGATCCAGGACGCGGTCGACCGGGCCGTGGTCGGCCTCGTCACCGCGGTCGAGTACGTGGTCGGAGGGCAGCGCGTTCTCGGCCGGGGATCCGTCCTCGGCATCACCGACGACGACGCGCTCACCGGCAGCCCGTTCGCGGCCGGGGCGGCCGTCGCGGCCGCCGCCGTGTCCGCGTACCTCGGCATGCTCCGGGACGCGCTCGCACCGGACGGGATCCAGGTCGCCCGGCTCGTCTCCGCCGGTGCCGACGAGCACGGCGACCCGAGCCTCGACCCGGCGGAGTGCGCGGAGCTCCTCTGGCACCTGCACACCCACCCGGCGCAGCGGACCGCGTCCGTGGCGGCCGCGACCGACGCCCCTCGTCGGGTGCCGGACGGACGGACGTCGTGACGCGGGGTCAGCCGACGATCCGGCGGACCAGCTCGCCGACGCGCCGGTCGTCGTTCCCGACGGAGAACCTGCCCGCGCGCTCCAACGTCGCGACGCCGTGCATCGCCCCCCACACGACCTCGGCAGCCGTGCCTGGGTCGGCCGGCGGGCGGTCCAGCGCGAGGAGCGTGTCGACGATCGCGTCGAACCCCTCGCGCATCGCGCGCGGCGTCTCCTCGGACGCGAAGGCGGCCCGGATCGGCAGATGGAACATCGCCTCGTACGTCGCCGGGTGGCGCTCGGCGAAGTCGAGGTAGGCGAGCACGAGCGCGCGGACCCGGTCCTCGCCGCTCCTGCCCGCGCCGGGCGCCGGACGGGCCGCGGACAGCGCGACGGCGAGCTCCTGGAAGCCGACGAGCGCCACCGCGGTGACGATCTGGGACCGGCCCTCCGGGAAGTGCCCGTAGAGGACGGGCTGGCTGTAGCCGATCGCGTCGGCGAGCCGACGGGTGGTGACGGCCTCCCATCCCTGCTCCTCGGCGAGCACGCGCGCGGCCGCGACGATCTGCGCTTCCCGCTCCTCGCGGAGCCGTGCCTTACGGGCTGCTGCCGGTGTGCTCACGGGACGAGTCTAGCGTCGCTAGATTGTCCGTGCTAGTTTTTCTAGCGTTGCTAGATTCTCTGCCCGTTCCCTGGATCGAAGGAGCCTGCCATGCAGTGGTTGCCGATCGTCGCGGTGGTGGTCGTGGGGCTGATGGTGGGGGTCGAGGTGTCGGTCGCGTTCGTCGTCAACCCGATCGTCGACCGGCTGCCGGGGAACGCGGGCCTGCTCGCTCGGGCCGACGGCGGCCGGATGCTCGGGCGGGCCATGCCGTTCTGGTACTTCGGCTCGCTCCTGCTCACCGCGGCCACCGCCCTCGTGCTGCCCGACGGGGCGTGGGCGGCCTGGACCGCCGCCGCAATCCTGGCCCTGAGCATCGTCCTGTCGGTCGCCGTGCTCGTCCCCATCAACAACCGCGGCAAGACGTGGACCCCCGAGACCGCGCCCGCCGACTGGCGCGAGCAGGCCCACCGCTGGGACCGGTACCACCTCGTCCGCATCGCCCTGCTCGTCGCCGCGTTCGCGCTGCTGGCCCTCGCGGTCGCGGCCTGACGCCGCCGCGCAGGGGCCCGCAGACAGAGGAACCGGTGGCGATCCGCCGCGAGAGCTCCCCCCAGCGAAGCTCTCGTCGCGGACCGCCACCGGTCCAGGTGTCGCCGCGTGACCCGTCGCGGCGACGTCCCCCACCAGTGCAAGAGGCGGTGGGCGCATGTTCGGGACGTTCACGAACAGTGATCTGGATCACAGTACGACGGGTGCGGTCCCGACGCCCGCGCAGCGACCTCTCAGGTGGCCCGCAGCCGACGCCGGGCCGACCAGCCGCCCGCGGCCCCGATCCCGACGGCTCCCACCACGACGGCCGCGACGAGGGGCGCCGTCGGCGTCGGGGACGCCCCGGCGACGACGGGCGCCGGGGCGAGCGACGCCGCGGTCGCGACGAACGTCGGCGCGGGCCGGGCGCCGGACGGGTCGGTGTCCGTCCACGCGTACGACTCCCCCGACGGGCACTCCTGCACGGCGGGGAAGACGAACGCCTGCCCGACGTCCCCCGTGACCCGGACGTCGAGCGTGTAGGCCGCGCGCTCGCCGTCGGGCACGGGCGCCCCGGACCAGGCCACCGCGTCGTCGGTCATCTCCGAGGTCCATCCGTCCGGCTGGCCGGCGGCGAGCGCCTCGACGCCCTCGGGGAGCGTGACGCGCAGCGCGTCGGTGGGCTCGCCGTCGCACCCGTGGTCGAACGTGAAGGTGAGCGTCGACGTGCCGTCGCCGTGGGGTTCCACGGTCTCGATGAGCACGTGCGCAGCCGCCGGGCCGGCGGTCAGCACGGCGAGCGTGCCCGCGGCGACGGCGGCGAGGACGACGCGCAGCCCGCGCCGCCCGGGGAGCGACCGCTGGGGACCGGTCATGAGGACACCTCCACGGGGATCTCGACGATCGGGTTCTCGTACTTGGACGTCCGGACGCTCACGTGCACGGTCCAGTCGCCCGCCATCGGCAGGTCGAGCGTCGCCTCGTACGCGCCCGTCCCGGTCTGCGTGAGGGGCCGGGTGAACGGGCCGAGCGCGGGGTCGGCGAGCGTCGTCGACAGCTCGGGCACGGCGACGGGCTCCAGGGGCTGCCCGTCGGCGTCGAGCAGCTCGATCTCGAGCGCGTTGACGCCGACCCGGCCGGGAGTGATCCGCGCGCGCAGCGTCCCGTCGCCGAGCTCCTCGACCACCTCGACGGCCGGGGTCGCGGCCTCCTCGGCGGACGGGTCGGCGGTGACGACCGGGCTGCGCGAGACGAGCACGCCCGTCACGACGAGCACGAGCACGAGCAGCAGGGCCTCGGCCGCGACCGTCCGGCCGAGCCGACGGCGCGCGGCCGCCCCGGCCGTCCCACCGACCTGCCGGGCACCTCGCCCGCCCGGACCGTCGTCGCCCGCGACCGCCGGGACGAGCCGGTACCGGTTCCAGGCCGCGATGCCGACGAGGCACAGCGCCACGCCGACCTTGACGAGCAGGGTCTGGCCGTACGTCGTCGACACGAGCGCGTCGAGCGTGCCGAGGATGCGCCACCCGAGGACGGTGCCGGTGACGGCGAGCGCGAGGACGACCCACGCACCGAGCGTCGAGAACCGCGCGACCGTCACGCCCGCACGACGCGTGTCGACGTGCGCGGACGGCGCGAGGACGAGCGCGAGGCCGACGACCCCGCCGAGCCACGCGGCCCCGGCCACGACGTGGAGCGCGTCCGCCGTGACGACCAGCCAGGGCGGACCGAACGTGCGGGTGTGCCCCACGAGCACGAGCGACCCCAGAGCGAGAGCCGCCCCGCCGAGCACGACCCCGGCGGGCCACGCCGCCCGGGTCTCCCTGGCCGCGCGGGGTGCGAGCAGAGTCGTGACGACGAGCCCCGCGAGACCGAGCGCGCCCGCGAGCGTGGAGTCGGTCGTGACGCCCGCCGCCCAGGTCGCCGGGTCGACGAGCGCCCCCAGCCCGCCGCCGGCCTGCCAGGCCGGGGTGAGCGGGACCGCGAGCACGATCCCGACGGCCGCGACGGCCAGGGCTCCGCGCCGCACGCGCTGCAGGCGCCGACGCAGGACCGGCGCGGCCCCGGGCGACACGTGCAGCACGAGGAGCTCGAACCCCACGAGTCCCGCGACGAGGAACGTCCCCGCGTAGACCGCGGCCTGGTCGAGCGCGCGGACGGCGACGAGCGCCGCCGTCGGCTCGGCGACCCGGGCCTCGACGGACGTCGCGCTCGGCGCCCCCACGGAGAACGTGAAGGCCCCGGCGACGGGGTGCGTGTCGAGGGACACCACGCGCCAGCTCACGACGTACGTGCCGTCGTCGAGCGTCGTGGCGGGGGTGACGACGAGCGCGTCGTCGACCGCGGCGACGTCCACGTCGACGGGCGAGCCGTCCGCGGCGAGGACCGTCGTCCCGCCGGTCACGACCTGGACGGGCTCGTTGAAGGTGATGGTCAGCGCGTCGGGCGGCGCGTCGAGGACGGTGCCGTCCCGCGGGTCGGTGCCCACGAGGACGGCGTGGGCCGCGGCCGGGCCGCTCGCGAGGATCGCGAGCAGGACCGCGGCCGCGGCACCGACGACGACGGCCACCACCCGGCGCAGCACCGAGGGGCGGCCCACGGGTCAGGCCCTCGGGCGCGAGCGCACGAACCCGAGCGCCCCGAGCACCAGGCCCGCCGCGGCGAGCACGAGCGCCGTCCACGTGAGCGCCGGGGCCGGCCCGTCGGACGCGCCCGCCGACGCGACGTCGCCCGACGCGTCCGCGTCGGCGGTGTCACCCGCCGACCCGTCGGCGACGGTCTCGGCCGGGGCGTCGTGGCCCTCGTCCTCGGCCGCCGTCAGCTCGACCAGCGGCGCGGGCGCCTCGAGGTCGTGCCCGTCCTCGCCCTCGGCCGCGACCTGCACCCAGGCGGTCTCGCCCTCGGCACACTCCTGGACGGTCGGGAAGACGAGCGTGTCCCCCGCGGCGTCGGGGAGCTGGAGCGAGAGCACGAGGGCGTCGCGGTAGCCGTCGGGCAGCGGGGCCTTGGCCGTGTACACGACCTCGGCGACGCGCTCGGTGTACTGGCCGCCGTGCCCGTCGTCGACCGGCTCGTCGAGGGCCGCCATGACCTTCTCGACGTCCCAGCCGGGGTTGACGGTGGGCGTCACGGTGACGATCTGCTCGGGGACCTGGATGGAGACCTTCGTGGTCGGCGAGTCGCCGCAGCCGTGCGGGACGCCGAACGTGAGCAGCGCGTACGCGCCCGCGTCGGTCGTGTCCGGCGTGACGGTGACGTGGGCCGCCGCGGCGCCCGCGCCGACGACGACGATCCCGGTGGTCAGGGCGGCGGCGCCGACGGCGCGCAGGGTCTTTCGCATGATGGTGCCTTTCGGGGAGAGGAAGACGGGGGCTCCGGCGCGCGACGGCACGTCACGGGCACGCCCCGGCGCGGCCGCGCGGAGCCGGCCGGGCGGGCGTGCAGGACGCGCGGGCGCGCGGGAGCGGGACGCCGCGGAGGGTCCGCGGAGGCGTCCGGGAGAGGTCAGGCGACGGCGGGCGGACCGCGCCCGGGCGCGGCACCGCGCGCGAGGAGGTCGCGGACCGTCGGCAGCGCGCCGACGGCGGGAGGTGCCGCGCGGACGACGACGGCACGCGGGCGGCCGGGGACCCGGCGCCCGGCGAGCCACGTCCACAGGCGCCACAGCACGGCGTCGCCGTAGCGCAGGACGAGCGCGACGGCGAGCGTCGCGACGGCGTGCGCGCCGAGCATCGTCAGGGGTGACGCGGCGTGCGCGTGCGCGGACGCCTCGGCCGGGGACAGCGCGGCGCAGCGGTCGAAGACGACGTGCAGCACGAGCTGGCCCGCGCCGAGCAGGCCGAGCAGCCGCGGCAGCCCGACCTGACGACGCGTGAGGGGTCGCACGGCGACGGCGGTCAGGACGGCGAGCACGCCGAGCGGGACGGCTCCGGGGTCGGTCCCCCCGGCGAGGCCGTGCGCGACGACGGACAGCCCGACGACCGCGGCGGCGAGCAGCAGCACCCGCACGCCGCGGAGCACCCCTGCTCCGGGCGACGTCACGGACGCACCCTAGCGGCAGGAGGGGTGCGCGCGGCAGGGGCGTCCGCCGTCCTCCCCGGGCCGGGGAGGACGGCGTGCGCCGGCACGGTCAGTCCTCGGGGTCGTGCGGCGCGTCGTCGCCCGTCGCGGCACCGCGGCGGCGCAGGACGATCACGACGACGACCGCGGCGGCGACCACGAGCGCGCCGAGCCCCACGAGCACGGGGACGATCGACGAGCCGCCGTCCTCCGCGTCCGTCGCTGCGTCCGTCGCCTGGGTCGTCGCGGGCTCCGGCGTCGTCTCGTCGGCCGCGTCCGTGGTGGCCTCCTCGGAGGCGGGCTCCTCCGGCGTGGCCTCGTCCGCCGTGGGCTCCTCGGCGACCGGCGCCTCGGGCTGGGCCGCGACGGCGAACGCGAACGTTCCCTCGATGGGGTGGCCGTCGGACGAGACGACGCGCCACGCGACGGTGTACGTGTCGCCACCGAGCGCGACCGCCGGGTCGAGCGCGAGCGTGGCGGTGCTGCCCTCGATCGTCGGCGCGTCCTGCGTCACGACCGTGCCGGCGGAGTCCGAGATCACGACCTGCGGCTCGACGGGGAGCGGCTCGGTGTTGAAGGTCAGCGTGATCGCGGTCGGGGGCGTCGCGAGCTGGGCGCCGTCGGCCGGGTCCGAGCTGAGGATGCGGTCGTGCGCGGACGCCGGGGCGGCGGTGAGGGTCGCGAGCCCGGCGGTGAGGCCCAGGGCCAGCGCGGCGGCGGCGAGGAGGGCGAGGAGGGCCGACACGGGTCGGCGCAGGGAGAGAGTCATGAGGGTTCTTCCGTCCGAGGCGCGGCGATCGCCGCACGGTGGTGCCCCGTGGCCCGGTCGTCACCGGGTCGGCCTCGTCGGGTGCCGCGTCAGGACGCGGCGAGGGGGCGCAGCAGTGCTCCCGACGGGCCGTCCGCCGTCGGGGGCCCGCGCGTCGGGGCACGGCGCGCACGCCACAGGGAC
This sequence comes from Cellulosimicrobium sp. CpK407, assembly GCF_051844275.1. Lineage (NCBI taxonomy): Bacteria > Bacillati > Actinomycetota > Actinomycetes > Micrococcales > Promicromonosporaceae > Cellulosimicrobium > Cellulosimicrobium sp. CpK407. The sequence goes on along the minus strand of NZ_JBGNYC010000012.1, from coordinate 37,153 downwards.
GCGACGCGCACGGTGCGCGCCCCCGGCACGCCGGGACGCGCGCGCGGCACGACGAGGACGCGCGCGGGGAGGGCGCCGCGCGGCGTCACCCACGCGAGGAACCGCTCGAGGGCGCGCTCGCCGCGCGCGAGGACGAGCGCCAGCACGACGGTCGCCACGGCGTGCGCGACGACCATCCACAGGCCTGCCGCGCCCGACGTCGTGAGGTGCTCCGGGTGCACGAGGCCCGCCCCGCCGGCGGCCGGGACCGGTGCGCCGACGGGTGCCGCGCAGACGACGTCGCGCACCGGCGCGACGTGGCCGCCGTGTCCGGACGTGACCCCGACCGGGACGCACGACCCGACGGGCGCGAGCACGACGAGCGCCTGGTGCAGCGCGACCTGGGCGCCGCCCAGGAGCACCACGAGCCGGGTGGGCGTGAAGCGCAGCCGGGCGGCCGCCGTCGTGCCGGCGAGAGTGAACGCGGCGAGCGCCGCGAGGACCAGCGGGTCCGGGAGGGTGCCCCCGGCGACGCGGTGGGCGAGCGCCGTCAGCGCGAGCACGAGGGTCGCCACGAGCGCGGCGCGCGCGACGCGCAGCGGACCGACGACCGGGGAGGACACGACGGCCACCCTAGCGCGACGCGGGCGCGTCGTCCGGGCTGCCCTCGGCCCCCGCCGTCTCCGGGGACGCCGGGGCGGGCGAGCGGTCCGCGTACCGGCCGATCGCCGGACCGGTGGGCAGGAGCCGGTCGATCCCGACGATGACGAGGCCGAGCACGAGGAAGCCCGCCCCGTAGAGCACGACGTTGACGAGCAGCCCGGTCCACCCGAGCGCGTCGAGGTCGACGAAGCCGTACGGGTACTCGCTGCCGGGGCTCACGAACCCGCGGATCGTCGTGAACGCGAAGTACGCGAGCGGGTACAGGAGCCAGCGCGCGGCGTCGAGGCCGCGCAGGCGCCGGTGGGCGTCGAGCAGGAGGAAGTCGACGAACACGGCGAGCGGCAGGAGCTCGTGCTCGATCTGGCCGTCGGTCAGCCCGAGGAACACGGCCGGGGCCTCGGGGTCCTCGGGCGCGAGCACGAGGTTCGCGACCAGCCCGGTGATCGCGGCGAAGAGCGTCACGCCCCCCTTGAGCCACCCCGGCGGCTGCCGGCGGCGCAGGAGCGACGCGACGCCCGCCCACGTGAACACGACGGCGATGAGGAAGCCGGTCTGGTTCGTGAAGTAGACGAGGCCCTCGATGTCGCCGTCGCGCCAGATGGCGCGCGTGCCGACGAGGGCGAGGACGACGAGGAACAGCCGGAACAGCCCGACGACGACGTGCATGCGAGCTCCTTCGCGCGCGGTGCGGTGGTGCGTTCAGGAGCCTAGTGCGCCCCGCCCACCCCCGCGCACACCCCGACGCTTGCCCGGGGCGATGATGGGACCATGACGACCTCATCCACCCCCGCCCCCGGCTCCTCCCGCCCCGTCCCGCGCACCGCGCGCCGCACCGTCGCCGTCGTGCACGGCTACGTCGTGCCCGTCGCCTCGGACCCGATCGAGGACGGGACCGTGCTCATCGAGGACGGCGTCATCACCGCGGTCGGCGCGGACGTCGTCGTGCCCGACGGCGTCCCGACCCTCGACGCGCGGGGCCGCTGGGTGCTGCCCGGCTTCGTCGAGGCGCACGCCCACATGGGCGTCATGGAGGAGGCCGAGGGCTGGGCCGGCAACGACACCAACGAGATGACCGACCCGAACGGCGCCGCCCTGCGCGCGATCGACGCGATCAACGTCGAGGACGAGGGGTTCCGCGACGCGCTGGTCGGCGGCGTGACGAGCGCCGTCGTGAAGCCCGGCTCGGGCAACCCCATCGGCGGGCAGACCGTCGCGATCAAGACGTGGGGCGGCCGCACCGTCGACGAGCAGGTGATCCGCGAGGCGGTCTCCGTGAAGTCGGCGCTCGGCGAGAACCCCAAGCGCGTGTACGGGGACCAGAAGAAGACGCCGTCGACGCGGCTCGGCGTCGCGAAGGTCATCCGCGCGGCGTTCGTCGACGCGCAGAACTACGTCGCGAAGCGCGACGCGGCCGCGGCGAAGGGCGAGCCGTTCGACCGCGACCTCGCGAAGGAGACCCTCGCGCGCGTCCTCGCGGGCGAGCTGTACTGGGACCAGCACACGCACCGCGCCGACGACATCGCGACGGCCCTGCGCCTCGCGGACGAGTTCGGCTACAAGCTCGTGGTGAACCACGGGACCGACGGCGCCGCCGTCGCCGACGTGCTCGCCGAGCGCGACGTGCCGGTGATCTTCGGCCCGCTGTTCACCTCGCGCTCCAAGATCGAGCTGCGCAACCGCGACATCGCGAACCTCGGCGCGCTGGCCCGCGCGGGCGTGCGCGTCGCGATCACGACCGACCATCCCGTCGTGCCGATCAACTTCCTCGTGCACCAGGCGTCGCTCGCGGTCAAGGAGGGCCTCGACCGCGACACCGCGCTGCGCGCCCTTACCGTCAACCCGGCGGCGTTCCTGGGCCTCGACGACCGGGTCGGCGCCCTCGCTCCGGGCCTCGACGGCGACGTCGTCGTGTGGTCGGGCGACCCGCTGGACGTGACGTCGCGCGCCGAGCACGTGCTCATCACGGGCACCGAGGCGTACACGTGGGACCCGACGGCGGCCGACGGCCGCGGCGCAGGCCGCGTCGTCGAGCGCGACGAGCGCTTCCGCGCCTGACCCGAGATCGACCCCTGCGGCCCGAGATCGACCTCCCGAAGGCCGATCTCGGCCGTACGGGTCGATCTCGCGCCGGACGGTCCGGCACGGGCTTCCCGTGGCGCGACCGGGCACGACGGCGGACCATCGAGACATGCGCACCCGACCCGGTCCCCCGTCCCGTCGGCCCGCCCGGGCACCCCTCGCCGGCCTCGTCGTGCTCGCCGGGCTCCTGGCCGCGTGCTCCGGCCCCGGCCCCGGCGAGAAGGACGTGGAGTACGACTCGCTCGACGCGCTCCACGAGGCCGCGACGACCGCGGGGCTGACGTGCCTGTCGTTCACGCCCGAGGACTCCGGTTCGCCCGACGTCGAGCTCGGCGAGTGCGACGACACCACGCTCCTGGCCGTCTTCGCGGACGACGTCGACGAGGGCGAGTTCCTCGGCCTCCTGCCGGTCGAGCCGCCCGTGGAGGGTCAGGCGGCGCTCGCCGGGCCGAACTGGGTGGTCCTCGGCGACACCGGCGACCTCCTGGAGACCCAGGCGGGGATCGGCGGCGACTTCCTCTCCGACCTCTGACCGGCGGCTCGCCGACCGTCAGACGGCGGCGCGGGACGGACCCGCCGCCCCCGACCGGGGCGTCCCCCCGCCCGGACGGTGGGCGGGGGTCTCCGTCACGTGGACTCCGCCTGCTTTCGGGTGGCATGCGCGCCGGGAGTGGCAGGGGTCTCCGATGGGTTGACCAGGACGTCGTCGGCGGTCTCTCGCTCGGCGGCGGTCCGGCGGTCCCACGAGTCGCGCCGCAGGGCGTAGAAGAGGAGCGGCGGTCCGCCGAGCACCACGACCACCCCGGCGACGACGAGCGGGTACGCGGTCGCGGAGAGGCCGCTGAAGCCCGAGGGCCGCACGAACGCGAGGACGAACGCCGCGGCGCACGCGACGAGGCCGACGCCCGCCACGAGCCGCATCGCGGGGGTCCGGTACGTCCGGACCACGTCCGGCTTCGTGCGCCGCAGACGGATCGCCGCCGCGAACATGAGCATGTACATGACCAGGTAGAGCGCCGCCGCCATGTCGACGAGGGCGATGAACGCCGTGTTGCCGTTGGGGACGAGCACGAAGAGCAGCGCGAGCAGCGTCACGATGCCGCCCTGCACGGCGAGGATCCCGACCTGGACGCCCGCCTTGTTGCGTCGCTGCAGCGCGGGCGGGAGGAGCCCGGTCCGTGCGGCCGCGAGGAGGCCGCGCGACGGCCCGGCGATCCAGGTGACGACGGACGCGAACGCGCCGAGCGCGATGAGGAGCGAGATCACCGGGGTGCCCCAGCTCATGCCCCAGTGGTCGAAGAACGCCTTGAAGGCGAGGTTGATGCCGTCGGTCACGCCGAGCGCGGACTTCGGGACGGCTACGGAGATCGCGAGGGTCGGGAGGATGAAGACGCCGAGGATGAGCACGGTCGCGATGGCGATCGACCGCGGGAAGCCGCGCCCGGGGTTGCGCAGGTCGTTCGCGTGCACGGCGTTGACCTCCATCCCGGCGTACGCGAGGACGTTCGAGACGATGAGCACGATCGACGCGATGCCGGTCCACGGCGGCACCACCGCCGACGGCTCGAGCGTCGTCTGGGACCGTTCACCGGTCCCGAGCCAGACCGCGCCGAGGACGATGAGCAGGACGGCGGGCAGGATGGTGCCGAAGATGCCGCTCCAGGAGCCGACCTTCGCGAAGAGGTTGCCGCCGGCGAGGGTGATGAGCGTCGATCCCCAGTACAGGACGAGGATCACGACGGCCGTGTAGAGGCCGTTCCGGGTGAGGTCGGGGTCGCCGACGACGAACGACAGGCTCGCCGCGATGAACGCGATCTGCGTGGGGTACCAGACGACGTTCTGGATCCACTGCAGCCAGATCGCGACGAACCCCGCGCGCTCGCCGAAGGCCTCGCGCACCCAGGTGAAGACGCCGCCCTTCCAGCCGGTCGCGAGCTCGGCCGCGACGAGCGCCGTCGGCACGAGGAAGAGGATGGCGGGGACGACGAAGAGCGTCACCGAGCCGAGCCCGTACGACGCCATCGCGGGGAGCGACCGCAGCGACGCGACCACCACCACCGTGAGCATCGCGAGCTGCACGACCGACATGAACGCGGTCGCCGTGGCGGCGGGCGCCCCGATCGCGGGCCCCGCGTGACCCGGCGGCTTCCGCGCGCCGGGCGTCCCGTACGGGTGCGGGCGGACGTGCGCGGCCGACGGCGCGTGCGTGCCGTCGGCCCGGACGTGCGGTCCCGAGCCCCCGGGCGGATCCTGTGCTGCCCCCTGTGCCATGGTCCGTTCCCTCCTGCTCGCCGGCCCCTCAGTGGTGGAAGCCCGAGCGCTGGCCCTCGGTCGGCATGGGGCTCGTGAGGGCGTCGAGAGTGGCGACCTCCTCGCGCAGGTCCGCGAGGAACGCCGAGGCGAGGTCGTGGCTGAAGCCGTTGCGCACGACGACGCGCTGGACGGTGACGTCGGTGAGGTCGTCCGGCATGGGGTAGGCGGGGACGAGCCAGCCCTTGGTCCGCAGCCGCTCCGAGAGGTGGTACAGGTTCCAGTTCTCGGTGTGACCCGCTCTGAGGCGCCAGGCGAACACGGGGATGTCCGAGCCGTCGTTCCACAGCTCGAACGCGGGCATCTTCGCGATCTCCCCGGAGAGGTAGAGGGCGACGTCGCGCGACGTCCGCTGCACCGCCTCGTACCCGGTGCGTCCCAGGCGCAGGAACAGGTAGTACTGCAGCAGCACCTGCGCACCGGGTCGCGAGAAGTTGAGGGCGAAGGTCGGCATGTCCCCACCGAGGTAGCTCACCCGGAACACGAGGTCCTCGGGCAGGGACTCGGTGTCGCGCCAGACGACCCACCCGAGCCCGGGATACACGAGGCCGTACTTGTGCCCCGACGTGTTGATCGACGCGACCCGGGCGACGCGGAAGTCCCACACGAGCTCGGGCTGGACGAACGGGGCCACCATCGCGCCCGAGGCTCCGTCGACGTGGATCGGCACGTCGAGGCCGGTGGACTCCTGGATCCGGTCGAGAGCCGCCGCGATCTCCGTGACCGGCTCGTACATGCCCGTGTAGGTCACGCCCATGATCGCGACGACCCCGATGGTGTTCTCGTCCACGTACTTCTCGAGGTCGTGGCCGTCGAGGACCTTGTGCTCCTCGGAGATCGGGACGTAGCGCGCCTCGACCTCGAAGTAGTTGCAGAACTTCTCCCAGCAGACCTGGACCGCGCTGGACAGCACGAGGTTGGGCCGGTCCACCGGCTTGCCCGCGGCACGGCGCGCGTGCTGCCAGCGGCGCTTGAGGGCGAGGCCGCCGAGCATGCACGCCTCGGACGAGCCGATCGTCGAGGTGCCGATGGTGTGCTCCGGGTCCGGCGCGTGCCACAGGTCGGCGAGCATGGTCCAGCAGCGCGTCTCCACCGCGGCGGTCTGCGGGTACTCGTCCTTGTCGATCATGTTCTTGTCCGCGGCCTCGAGGTAGAGCCGCGCGGCGCGCTCGTCCATCCACGTCCCGACGAACGTCGCGAGGTTGAGCCGCGCGTTGCCGTCGAGCATGGCCTCGTCGTGCACGATCTGGTACGCGGTCTCCTGGAGCGACTCGTCGTCCGGGAAGCGGAACTTGGGCAGCGTCGTCGCCTCCCCGGGCCTGGCGAAGACCGGGTTGAGCTCGACGACGTCGGGCTCTCCGTGGTGCCTCTCGGCACGGCGCGTGTTGGTGACCATGTCCGTCCGCCCCCTCGGGTGTGGCGGCCGCGGACCTGCGGCCGCTCTCCCGACGGTACGACCGTCGCCTGCGGGTCGCCTCCCGACCGGACGGGCCTAAGCGACACCTGTTGCCTAAGTCGTTTCCTCGGCGTATCGTCGATGACGACGGACGACGCGATCGGAGGTGGTGGACCGTGGACAAGCGCAGCGCGCGGACCGCCGCCCTCCTGCGGGACGCGATCCTCGACCTCGCCGCGGAGCGGGACGTCGCCGACCTCACCGTCTCCGCCGTCGCCGCCCGCGCGGGCATCAACCGCGTGACGTTCTACGACCACGCCCCGAGCCCCGCGGACCTCCTCGTCCGCGTGCTGGCCGCCGAGCTCGACACGATCCGCGACCGGTTCTTCGAGGACGTCCGGGTGGCCGAGACGGCGGACGACGTCCCCGCCCGGTCGCGCGACGTCGTCGACCACTGGAGCCACGCGCTCGTCGAGCACGTCGAGGCGCACCTGCCCGTCTACGAGCGGGCGCTCGAGGGCGGGCTCAGCGCCCCGCTGTTCCGGCTGCTCGCGGGCCACGTCACCGAGACGCTCGTGGAGCACCTCGGCGCCCATCCCGGACTCCTGCCCACGGGCGCCGGCACCGACGCGGAGGTCGCGACGACGGCTCGTGCCTTCGCCACGTACGTCGGCTTCGGCACGGTCGGCGCCCTCGAGGTCTGGCTCGCCACTCCTCCACCCCGCGACCCGGGGTTCTTCCCCCGGGTCGCCCGAGACGCCCTGCCCGCCTGGTGGACCACGCCGTCGACCTGACGAGCCGTCCCCTCCGCCGGTCGACCGTGCCGCCGGCGGGCAGGTGCACACCACACCGCGCGACGACGCCGGACCCGCTCACGAGGCGGGCCGACACCGTCGCGCCCTCAGAAAGGAGCCCCACCATGGGCAGCACTCCCGGAAGGGTCCAGGACAAGGTCGCGATCATCACCGGCGGCACCGGCGGCATGGGCGTCACGCACGCCCGCGCCCTCGTCGCCGAGGGCGCGAAGGTCGTGATCGCCGACCTCGACGACGAGAAGGGCGAGGCGCTCGCCGCCGAGCTCGGCCCGGACGCGCGCTACGTCCACCTCGACGTCACGAGCGAGGACGACTGGGCCGCGGCCGTCGCCGCGACGATCTCGGCGTTCGGTCGCGTGGACGTGCTCGTCAACAACGCGGGCATCGCGAACGGCGGCCCGATCACCGAGTTCGACACCGCGGCGTGGCGCACGATCATCGACGTCAACCTCACGGGCACGTTCCTCGGGATCCGTGCGGTCTCGCCCGTCATGGCGAAGGCCGGCGCGGGGTCGATCATCAACGTCTCGTCCGTCGAGGGCATGCGCGGCAGCGCCGGGCTGCACGGCTACGTCGCGTCGAAGTTCGGCGTCCGCGGGCTCACCAAGTCGGTCGCGCTCGACCTCGGCCCGTACGGCGTCCGCGTCAACTCGGTGCACCCCGGGTTCATCTCGACGCCCATGACGGCCTCGCTCAACCCCGACGACCTGCTCATCCCCCTCGGCAGGCCGGCCGCGCCCGAGGAGGTCTCCCGGCTGATCCTCTTCCTCGCGAGCGACGAGTCGTCCTACTCCACGGGGTCGGAGTTCGTCGTGGACGGCGGCCTCATCGCGGGCGTGCCCTCGAAGAAGGGCCACGGCCAGCTCTGACCGGTCACGCGGGCCGGTTCAGGCGGTCAGGGTCAGCGGGCCGCGCACGCGACGCAGGTCCTCGCCGTCGGGCGCGCCTCCAGGCGCCCGGCGGCGATCTGCTGCCCGCAGGCCTCGCACACGCCGTAGGAGCCCGCGTCGAGCCGGGCCAGGGCGGCGTCGGCCTCCTCCACCCGCGCCGCCGCGTCGCGCGCGAGCGCGTCCACCTGGGCGCGCTCGAACGCGATGGTCGCGCCGTCCGGGTCGTGCTCGTCGTCCGCGTTCGAGTCGCGCGACGCCTCGACGATCCCCGCGACCTCGGCGCGCAGCGCGCGGAGGCGTGCCGCGGCGTCGGCCCGCACGGCGAGCAGGCGCACGCGCGCGGCGTCGCCCCGGGCGGGCGCTCGGCGGTCTCGTGGTGTCGTCATCTCGTCCCCTCAACGTCGCGGAGGGGGTGAAACCGTCCCGGACGGGGAGTCCTGCCCGTGGTGGGCGCATGACAGCGGCGGTCGACGGGTGGAAGAGTGGAACCGCCCGGCTCCCCCCGGGCCCGCCGCGCGGTCTCGCCCCCGCGGCGCGCGACCGACGTCCGACGGCGAGACCACAGGGGGTCTGCATGAGCACGGTCGTCGTCTTCGAGTCCTTCGGCGGGCCGGAGACGTTGCGGGTCGACGACGAGCACGTCGGCGAGCCCGGGCCCGGCCAGGTACGCGTCGCGAACCGCGTCGTCGGGGTCAACCCCGCGGACCTCAAGCGGCTCGCCGGCGCGTTCGGGGGCCGCGTGCCCGGCGTGCTCGGGTTCGAGGCCGCCGGCGTGGTCGACGCCGTGGGGCCCGACGTGCCCGACCTCGCTCCCGGCGACGAGGTCGTCTGGCACGGGACCGGCGCGCAGCGCGAGCTCTCGCTCGTCCGCGCCGACCACGTGCGCCGCAAGCCCGCGTCCGTCCCCCTCGAGCAGGCGGCCGTGCTGCCCGTCGCGGCCGCGACCGCGTTCTCCGCGCTCGTCCAGGCCGACGTCGGCGAGGGCGACGTGGTCCTGGTGCACGGCGCGAGCGGGGGCGTCGGATCGGCGGCGGTGCAGATCGCGACCGCGCTCGGCGCGCGCGTCGTCGGGACGGCGTCGCCCGCGAACCACGACTACCTGCGCGGTCTCGGCGCGACCCCGGTCGCGTACGGGCCCGGTCTCGTCGACGCGGTGCGGGCGCTGCCGGACGGCCTGGACGCGGTGAGCGTCGTCGTCGACCTCGTCGGCACCGCGGACGCGCTCGCCGCGACCGTCGCGCTGCTGGGCGAGGACCTGGCGCCCGCCACCCCGGACGACCCGCCGAGCGCGGTGACGATCGTCGGGTCCGACGCGTCGCGCGCCGCGGGCGTCGTGGACAAGGTCGACGCGAAGGGCGCGCTCGACGAGGTTCTCGCGCTCGCGGAGGACGGGCGGCTCCGGGCGGAGGTCTCGGCACGGTTCCCCCTCGCGGAGGCGGCGGAGGCGCTGCGGCTCGTCGCCGACGGGCACGTCCGCGGCAAGGTCGTCCTCGACGTCCCGTGACCGGGACCTCGGTCCCGGAAGGTTGTGACGCTGGGCACAAGGTTGCCCCGGGAACCGCAGGATTCCGCCGTTCCTGAGCGTGCGGCCCGCGAATCTTCTTGCGCCCCGCGTGCGCGAGAGTGTGAAATCGTTAGCATGCGTAAGTTTCTTGCCGCTACCGCGGCGCTCTCCTGTGCCCTCCTGCTGGCGTCCTGCGCCTCGCCGACCGACCCGGCGAGCGACGACACCGCGACCCCCGAGACCACGACCACGACCGAGGCGGCCCCCGAGGTCACGCCGGCCGTCGTGTCCGTGACCACGACGTGCAACATGTTCTACGGCGGCGAGTACTCCGCCGAGCGCCTCGTCACCGAGACGACGCCGCTGCTCGAGACGCCCGAGGACGAGGCCGCCGCCGCCGCGATCTACACCACGCGCGAGCGCCTCATCGCGGTCCAGAACTTCGCGGACCCCGACCTCCAGGAGAACCTCAACGGGATCAAGGCCCCGTTCGAGGCCGCCGTGCAGGAGGCCACGATCGACACGTCGTCGCTCCAGGAGTCTCTCGACGCCTTCCGCGCGCAGTGCACGGAGGCCGGGTACGCGTTCGCGTCCTGACCCTCGCACACCCCCGCGCCGCGGTCCGGGCGGCCCGTCCCTCACCGGGGCGGGCCGTCCGCGCGTCCGGACCCGGACGCGGCGCGGCCCCCCCGAGCGCGGGGCGTGACGGCGGCGCCCGTGGGAGCATCCGACCATGCCCGTGGTCGAGTCCTCCCTCGTGGTCCCCGTCGACCCCGCGACGGCGTTCGCCGTCTCCCAGACGACCGGTGACGTCCGCCTCCGCTGGGACCCGTTCGTCCGGCGACAGCACTTCCTCGACGGCGCCACGGCGCCCGCGAAGGGCGTGCGCACCTTCACCCGGCACCGCAGCGGGCTGTCCATGGTGAGCGAGTACGTCTCCTACAACCCGCCGACGAACGTCGGGATGCGCATGGTCCGCGGGTCCTGGTTCTTCGAGAACCTCGCGGGCGGGTGGCGGTTCGCGCCCGACCCGTCCGGCGGCACGCGCGCCACCTGGCGCTACTCCTTCCGGTGCCGCCCCCGCTGGCTCGCCCCGCTCGCCGAACGCGTCGGCTCGTGGGTGCTCGGGCGCGACATCGACCGGCGCATCGCCGGGTTCGCGCGCGGCTGCGCCGACCCCGTCGTGCTCGCCGCGGTGCGCGAGCCGACCGGCTAGACGGACGGCGGCGCTACAGCCGGAACCGGACGCCCGTCACCCCGAGCCAGGTGAAGAACCCCGCCGCCAGCGCGACCAGCACGACGACGAGGGCGACGAGGACGCGGCGCCGGGCGTGGTCGCCGAGCACGCGCAGGCCGAGCCAGGCGAGGCCCATGCCCACGAGCCCGCCGGCCGTGTTGGTGAGGACGTCGGTGACGTCGCTGGCCCCGATGCCGGCGACGTACTGGACGACCTCGAAGACGACGGACACCCCGACGACGAGGAGGAGCATCCTGGCGAAGTGCCGCTGCCGGGCCGCCAGGAGGACGAGCACGCCGAGCGGGACGAACACGAGGACGTTGACGGCCAGCTCTCGGCAGCCGAGGCCGCCGCTGGCCGTGCCGCCCATCGGGACCAGGTTGACCGACCGGCGACCGACGAGGTCGCTGAGGTCGCCGGTGTGGATCTTGAGCAGCACGACCCACACGAGCACCAGGACGTAGAGCCCGAGGACGATGCGCTCCGCGGTCCGGGCCGGGCGAGCCGGTGCGGGCCCGCCGCCGTCGGCCGCGCGGTCCTCGTCCTCGACGAGCCCGGGGTCCGCGTGCGGATCGTGCGTTGCCATGGGTCGCAGGCTACCGGCGCTCAGATCGCGAGCAGCAGGATCGCCCTCACCGGCGGGGCTTCGGGTGTGACACCTCGGACAGGACCGCCGGGGGTGCAGGTTCGCCCGCACGGCACCCCGGGACGACGGCGCCCGGCACCCCGGTCGGACGCGGTCCGGCCGGGCGCGGCGTAGCGTGCGACGCATGGGCCCGCTCGATCGTCGCCGCCCCCGGGCGTTCCTCGCCGTGGTGCTCGCGGTGGTCTCGGTCGCCGGGTCGGTGGGTGCGACGCACGGGCAGCCGGGCGCGCGCCCGCTCGACCTCGCCGCCGTCGCCCTCCTCCTCGTCTCCCCGCTCGCTCTTGTGCTCCTCGTGCCGCGTCCGGTCGCCGCGGTCGCGGTGTCGGTCGCGGCCGCGGGGGTCTTCCTCGTCGCCGGGTACGCGTGGGGTCCGGTCCTCGCGGGGCCCGTCGGCGTGCTGGTCGGGGTGCTCCTCAGCGGCCCCGCGGAGCGCGCGCGGCGCGTGGCGTGGGGCGGGGCCGTGCTGCTCGCAGGGGCCGTCGTCGCGGCGGCGGCCCTCCGCCCCGACGCCCCGCCGCGGGCGACGCTCCTCGGCGGGGCGGCGTGGACCGTCGTCGTGCTGCTCGTCGCGGGCTCGATCCGCGACCGGTCGGCCCGGATCGCCGCCGCACGGCAGGCCGAGCAGGTCGCGCGGGTCGAGCGGGAGCGCACGGCCGTCGCGGACGAGCGGCTGCGCATCGCGCGCGAGGTCCACGACGTGCTCGCGCACTCGCTCTCCGCGATCACCGTGCAGGCGGGCGTCGGGCTGCACCTGCTGGACCGCGACCCCGACCGGGCCCGCAGCGCGCTGACGGCGATCCGCACCACCAGCACGGAGGCCCTCGACGAGGTCCGTGCGGTGCTCGGCGTCGTCCGGGGGGAGCCGCGCGCGGAGGCGGCCGCGGCGCACGACCTGGTCGCAGCCGACGCCCCGCTCGCCCCGACGTGGGACCTCGCCGCGCTCCCCCGGCTCGTGCAGCGGGCGGAGGGAGGCGGGCTCGCGGTCGCCCTCGCCGTGGATCCCGCCACCGCCGGGCTGCCCGACCGGCTCGCCGGGGTCGTCTACCGCGTGGTGCAGGAGGCCCTGACCAACGTGCGGCGGCACGCGCACGGCGCGACGCACGTCGACGTCCGCGTCGTCGTCGATGCGAGTGACGGGTCCGGGTCCGACCGGAGCGACACCCGGGCGGACGGGGACGGCACCTCGCGCCGCGTGACGGTGACCGTCACCGACGACGGCGCGGGCGCACCCTCCGACGCCGAGCCGGGCTACGGCCTGCGGGGCATGCGCGAGCGCGTGGAGAGCGTCGGCGGGTCGCTCGCGGCGGGGTCGGTGCCCGGTCCGACACCGGGGCTGGGGTCGGAGCGGGAGGAAGGTACCGCTGGACGCGGCTTCCGGGTGCGGGCAGTCTTTCCCTGGCCGGGCACCACGCCCCGGTCGGGCAGCACCGGGCGGTCCGACGAGGGACCCCCGCGGCACGAGGAGGCACCATGATCGACGTCGTGCTGGCCGACGACCAGGCGCTCGTGCGCGGTGGCTTCCGTGCGCTCATCGACTCCGAGGACGACATGCGCGTCGTCGCCGAGGCCGCGACCGGGGACGACGCCGTCCGGCTCGCGCTGGAGCACCTGCCCGACGTCGTGCTCATGGACATCCGGATGCCCGGCCTCGACGGGCTCGAGGCGACCCGGCGGATCGTCGCCGACCGTGCGGCGTCGCACGTGCACGTCGTGGTGGTCACCACGTTCGAGCTCGACGAGTACGTGACGGACGCGATCCGCGGCGGCGCGAGCGGGTTCCTCGTCAAGGACACCGAGCCCGTCGACCTCGTCCGGGCGGTGCGGGTCGCGGCGCGCGGCGACGCCCTGCTCTCGCCCACGGTGACCCGACGCCTGCTCTCCCGCGTCGCGGACGCGACGCGGACCGTCGGGCCGGTCCCCGGTGTCGAGGAGCTCACGCCGCGCGAGCGCGAGGTGCTCGTCGAGGTCGCGGGCGGGCTCTCGAACGACGAGATCGCGGGCACGCTCTACCTGTCGGAGTCGACCGTGAAGACGCACGTGTCGCGCGTCATGGCCAAGGTGGGGGCGCGCGACCGCGCGCAGCTCGTCGTCGCGGCCTACGAGTCCGGGCTCGTCCGGCCCGGCTGGGTGGGCTGACCGCCGGGCGCGAGGGGCCGCCCGGACCGGCACCGCGGGACGAGCGAGGTCGGCACGCACGGGGGACGACGCGGCGTCGGGCACCGGGAAGCCTGGAGGTGCGGCCGGATCACGGCCGCCCCCGCCGCCCGGCGGGGCGCACCGACACCGGAGGTCGTCATGCTCACCGCACTCACCGGGGCCGTGGTCCCCACGGAGGCCGTCGCGTCCGTGGCGCACGCCGGCTGGGGACCCGGACCGTGGTGGTTCGTCTTCCCGCTGCTGTGGTTCCTGCTGTTCGCGTCCGTGATCTTCCTGGTCGCCCGCCGCGCACGCCGCGGCTGGGGCCCGGGCGGCCCGAACGGCTGGCGCGCCACCGGCCCGGACCCCGTCGCGATCCTCGGCGAGCGCTACGCGCGCGGCGAGATCGACGAGCAGGAGTACCGCTCGCGCCTCGCGGTCCTGCGCGAGGGTCGCCCCCAGCCCTGACGCCGAGAACGACATGGGTGCCGTTATCCCGTGGATAACGGCACCCATGTCGTGTTCGACGGCGCGTGGGCGCGTCAGGCGGAGGCGCCTGCCGGCTCCTTGGTGGCCGACGGCGTGGCCTCCTCGGTCTCGGTCGTCGCCGAGGTCTCGGTGGCGGTCGTCTCGGACGCGTCGTCCTCGTCCACGAAGAGGTCCTCCGCGCTGGCGGACTCGTACTTCTCGAGGTCGAGGATGCCCTCGCGCTTGGCGACGATCGTCGGGACGAGCGCCTGGCCCGCGACGTTGACCGCGGTGCGGCCCATGTCGAGGATCGGGTCGATCGCCAGCAGCAGGCCGACGCCCGCGAGCGGCAGGCCGACGGTCGAGAGCGTGAGGGTCAGCATGACGATCGCGCCGGTGAGGCCCGCGGTCGCGGCGGAGCCGACGACGGAGACGAACGCGATGAGCAGGTAGTCGGTGATCGACAGGTCGATGCCGAAGATCTGCGCGACGAAGATCGCCGAGATGGCCGGGTAGATCGAGGCGCAACCGTCCATCTTGGTGGTCGCGGCCAGCGGCACCGCGAACGACGCGTACTCGCTCGGCACGCCGAGGTTGCGCTCGGTGACGCGCTGCGTCACGGGCAGCGTGCCGATCGAGGAGCGCGAGACGAACGCGAGCTGGATCGCGGGCCATGCGCCCCGGAAGTAGCTCGAGATCTTCAGGCCGTTGGTGCGCAGCAGGATCGGGTAGACGACGAACAGCACGACCGCGAGGCCGACGTAGATCGCGACGGCGAACCACGCGAGCGACGCGAGCGACGTCCAGCCGTAGGCCGCGATGGCGTAGCCGATGAGGCCGGCGGTGCCGATCGGCGCAAGGCGGATGATCCACCACAGCACCTTCTGCACGATCGCGAGCGCGGAGCGGTTGAACGCGAGGAACGGGTCCGCCTTCTTGCCCGACTTGAGCGCGGCGATGCCGATCACCAGCGCGACGACGAGGATCTGCAGGACGTTGAAGTTCACCGAGGTCTCGGCGGCACCCGTGAGCGCGCCGTCGTCCCCCGTCGTCAGGCGGGTCGACGCCCCGATGCCCAGGACGTTGCCCGGGATGAGGCCGGTGAGGAAGTCGAGCCACGTGCCGGTGCGCCCCGCCTCGTAGGCGTCGTCGACGGACACCGAGGCGTTCTGGCCCGGGTTGAACAGCAGGCCCAGGCCGATGCCGACGGCCACGGAGATCGCCGCGGTGATGGCGAACCACAGGAGCGTCTGGCCGGCGAGGCGCGCCGCGTTGGTGACGGTGCGCAAGTTCGCGATCGACGCGACGATCGCGGTGAAGATGAGCGGCGGGACGACGGCCTTGAGCAGCGTGACGAACGAGGAGCCGACGGTGTCGAGCGTCGTGGTCAGGCCGTTGGGAACCTCGCCGGCCGCGTCCTGCGGGCCCATGGCGAGGGCGAGGGCACCGAGGCCGACGCCGACCGCGAGGCCCAGCAGGATCTGGACGCTGAACGAGGGGAACCGGCGCTTCTTCGTCGCGGGTGCGGCGGCCGGGGCCTGGCTCACCTGCTGCGAGCCGGCCTTCGAGGAGGCCGGTGAGGGGGTCGAGGACACAGGGGACCTTTCGGGTGTCGCGGGCGCACGAGCGCCCGCTCTCGGGAGAGGGGCTCGGGACGTCGTCGCGGGGCGCCGGCAGCAGCACGGCCCGGGCAGGGCATCAGGCCGGACGGCGTGAGGTCCTGACGGTGCGGGGCGCGCCACGCACGTCAGCGGCTCGGGTCGCGAGGCGACCCGGGGTCCTGACGGGTGTGCGGAGGCGGAGAGGCGTCAGCGGCGACGGGGGGTCAGCGACACAGCGCGCTGGCGACTCGACGGAGGTCGACGTCGCGGCGCTGGGTGAGCTGCCAGGCAGGCACGCTGACGAACACGAAGGTTCTCCCGGAACGGTGGGTTCTCGCTGGAAAGCGGGCAGACGGACGCCCGCGGCAACCGATCATACCCGCTGGTGCACAACGACCCGACCGGGGACCCTATTCCCCCGCCTCCGCGAGATAGCGATCCCCCGCCGAGAGAGCGACGCCCGGCACCGTTCTTCCAGGGTCCGGGGCCGGGCGTCGCTCTCTCGCGAGGTCAGGCGTTGGGCGCGTCGAGGAACGCGTGCATCAGCGGGCCCGCGGTGACGGCGCCGCCGTCGCCCGTCTCGACGAACACGGCGACCGCGAGGTCCCCCTGGGTCGCGATCATCCAGGCGTGGGACTGGCTGCCGTCGCCGTACTGCGCGGTGCCGGTCTTGGCGCCGGGCTCCCCCGGCAGGTCCTGGAGGATCGACGCCGACCCCTCGGTGACGACGGCGCGCATGAGGTCCCGCAGCGTCGCCGCCTCCTCCTCGGTGAGGGTGCTCGCGGGCTGCTCGTCGGCGACGGTCTGCACGTCCGGGTGGACCAGCACGGGCGCCACCGTGTGCCCGGCGGCGACGCTCGCCGCGACGGTCGCCATCGCCAGCGGGGAGGCCTGGACCTTGCCCTGCCCGATCATCGACGCGGCGTGCTCGGTGCCCTGCGAGTCGGTCGGGACGTCGCCGAAGAACGCGGGGGCGCCCAGGTCGGACTCGACGCCCAGCCCGAGCGACGCGGCGGCGTCGTGCAGCGCCTGCTGCGTCACCGTGTCCCGCTGCCCGATCATCGCGGTGTTGCACGAGTTGGCGAAGGCGGTGCGCAGCGGCACGTCGCCGAGCGCCGCCGTCGGGTAGCCCGGGACGTTCTGGAACTCGCGGCCGTCCACGGAGATCGTGGGCGGGCACGCGACGGTCGTGTCGGGCGTGAGCCCCGCGCGCAGCATCGCGAGCGTCGTCGCGACCTTGAAGGTCGAGCCGGGCGCGTACTGGCCGGTCGTCGCGGTCGAGAGGCCCTCGCCCGCCGTCGAGCTCGCCGCGGCCAGCACGGCTCCGGTCGAGGGCTGGATCGCGACGATCGCGCTCGGCCCCTGCCCCGCCAGCACCGCCTCGGCGGCGACCTGCATGTCCGGCCGGAGGGTCGTGCTGAGGGGGACGCCGTCCACCGGGTCCACCGAGAAGACCTCGGTCACCTCGCCGTCGGCGTCGCCCTCGCCCGGCACGACCTCGATCGACAGGCCCGGGACGCCCCGGAGCTGCTCGTCGTACTGGCGCTGGAGGCCGGAGAGACCGACCTGGTCGCCGGCGGCGATCGCCCCCTCGGACTCCTCGACGATCTCCGCCGTCGCGTCCCCCACGCGCCCGAGGATGGGGCGCGCGAACTCGCGCGTCGGCGCGAGCGGGAGCTCGTCGTCGAGCACGCGGACGCCGTCGACCCCGCGCGCCGCGTCGACGTCGACCCCCGCCGTGTCCTCGGTACGGACCGTGATCGCCTCGACGAACGCCTTCTCCCCCGCCCCGGCGACGCGCTGCGCGTACTCCTCGGGGTCGAGCCCGACGATCGCGGCGAGCTCGCGCGCGGCGCGGTCCCACGCTCCCGAGGCGACGAGGGTCTTGTCGACGCCGATCCGGTAGACCGGCCGGTCCTGGACGATCGGGACGTCGCCCGCGCCGAGGATGCCCGCACGCACGGCGGGCACGCGCTTCACCGCGAGCCGGTCGCCCTGGCCGAGCTCGGGGACGAGCACGTCCGGCTCCCACACGACGTCCCACGCCCCGGGTCCGTCCTCGCCGTCGGCCGCCTCCGCGAACGTCAGCTCCGCCGTCGTCGTGTACTCCCAGGCTTGCTCCCCGGCGACCTCCCAGCGGTAGGCGAGCGTCGCCGTCGCACGGTCGCCCGCGTCGTCGCCCTCCTCCACGACGTCCACCGTCGAGACCTCGACCGTGCGCTCGTACGGCGCGAGCGGCTCGAGCACCGCCTCGAGGTGGGCCTGGACGTCCTTCGCGGCGCCGTTGCGGAACTCCAGACCGCTCACGTCGCCCGCCTGGATCGCCTGCGCGAGCGCGTCCGCCGCGTCCTGCGCCTCCGGCCGGTCGGGCGTGCACGCGGCGAGCGGGAGGGCCAGGACGGGCGCGAGCACCGCGGCGCTCGCCCAGCGCACTGCCCGGTGCCGGACGCGCGGCCGGCCCTGCGTGGTCGTCCGGCCGTGGTCGTGCGCGACGCTGCTCACTCGCTGCTCCCCTGCTCCGTGCCGTTCGGGACGGGAGGGACGCTACCTCACGCCCCGGACGTCCCGGGCGCTCGGGACGAACCGGCCCGGTTCGTCCCCCGGTTCTTCACGCCGGGCACGCGGAGGAGGCCGGCCGAGCCGTCAGTCCGGGGTGACCGGGCTGATCGCGTACCAGAGCCGGATGCTCTCGTCGCCGCCCGGCCCGGGCTCGTGGCTGATCTGCACGGACGTGACGACGTCGCCGTTCGAGCCGTTGATGCCCGTGCGCTCGCGCGTCCCGCCCGTGCGCAACGCGTCGAGCGACGCCGGGAGCTCGTCGAGCCAGCGGTCCACCTGCGACCGGGGGAAGCCGAGGACCTCGGCGTCGGCGACGAGCTGG
Source organism: Cellulosimicrobium sp. CpK407 (assembly GCF_051844275.1). Taxonomy (NCBI): domain Bacteria; kingdom Bacillati; phylum Actinomycetota; class Actinomycetes; order Micrococcales; family Promicromonosporaceae; genus Cellulosimicrobium; species Cellulosimicrobium sp. CpK407. Next base: position 18,548 of record NZ_JBGNYC010000012.1, on the reverse strand, counting down.
TCGTGGACCGCCTGGCCGCCGGACAAGGTGCGGAACACGTTGATCGTGCTCACGTACCCCCGTCGGGGCTGGATCGTCAGCTCCTCGGCCGTCGTGGACCACGTCCCGTCCGGGAGGGTCAGCTCGACCTGCGCCGCGCCGTCGGGCACCCGCACGACGGCCTGCGACTCGCCCAGCCCCACGGACTCCGCGGTGATCGGCCTGCTCACGTCCCAGCGCATGGGCTCGCCCCTCTCGATGTCCTCGATCGTCGTCGTCCCGGCCTCGTCGCCCGACGCCGTCCCTCCGGTCGCCGTGCTCGTCCCGCCCGGGCTCGTGGTCGCGTCGTCCGGACCACCGAACGTCACGGTGCACGCCGTCAGGACGAGCGAGCCGGCGAGCACGACGACCGCGGCCCGAGTCGCCGTCCGCCGCCGCCCGGCCAGGCCGAGCCGGCTCACTGGTCCACGTCCACGTCCCACTCGGTCAGTCTGTCAAGGATGCGGCCGATGCGTGCGGGGTTCGTGAGCCGGTAGTCGTCGATCCGGTCGGAGACGTCGGTGCCGATGATCTGCGCCGCCTGGTCCGGGTGCTGGGTGACGAGCTGCTGGTAGGCGGGCAGGGTGTCGTTCGCGATGTACTCCCAGCGCGTCGCCTGGTCGGCGATGTTGCCGCCCGGGAGCGGGGTCTCGACCGTCACGGTCCCCTGCACGGGGTTGTCGAACGAGATGCCCGTGAACGGGATGCCGAGGTTCTCCGGGCCGGGCGTCTCGACGCTCACCGTGAAGGGGTCGTACTGCGCGTACGTGCCCGCGCCCGGGATCGACGGCTCGCCGACGAGCGTCATGAGGTACGTGAACGCCTCGCCCGTGACGGGGTGGCCGCGCATGGTCTGCCAGTCGTCGGCGATGATCTGGTTCTGCTCGCGCCACAGCAGCGCGGTGTTGCCGTCCGCGAGCGCCTGCGCGTCACCCGCCCGTCCGGCCTCGATGTCCGCCCACGCCTGGTACGCGGCGTCGTCGATGACGCCGGCCTCGAGCAGCCGCTCCATCTCCTCCATGCCGCCGTTCAGGTACGCCTCGTGCATGACGGCCTGGTCGACGAAGATCTCGCGTTGCATCGACAGGAACTGGTTCTCGTAGAACCCGAGCTCGGCGTCGGTCATGGTCGCGATCGCCTCGAGGGCCGCGCGGTCCACGCCGGGCGGGAGGGCCCGCGCACCGGTCGCGACGTCCTGCGCGAGCTGCCGCATCATGTCGAGGTCGAAGAACCCGGCGGCGAACGACGGCCCGATCATCGCCGCCATGCCGGCCCACTGCATCCACGGCTGGTCGAGGTAGAGCTCGCCGTAGTACGTGTAGACGCCCTCGATGATCTCGCGGTTCGCGGACGCCCCGGCGGACGGGTCCCAGTCGGCGAAGTCGAAGCCCGCCTCGGCCGCGGCGACGCGCGTCCAGTGCGCGACGACGAGGTCCGAGAAGCCGGGCGAGTCCGGGTCGACGCCGAGCCGCACGAGCTGCGCGTAGAGCGCGGCGACCTGGGCGTCCGTCGCGCTCGCGAGCCACTCCGCGCGCTCGCTCGCGTCCATCGCGGCGTACTCGGCGGGGGTGGGCGTGGGGACGCTCTGCCGGGGGCCGCCGGGTCCCGACGTGGGGCCGCCGCCGGGGCCGCCCAGGGTGCCGCCGCCGTCGCTGCTCGCGGACTCCTGCTGGTCGGCGTCGGCGGCGAGCTGGTCGGCCGCGGTGTCGAGGAGGGTCGCGGCGGCGGCGAGCGAGGGTCCGAGGCTCGCGGCCCAGTCGCCGCGGAACTCCGCGGCGTCGGGGCCCTCCCAGCGGGTCGCGGCGTCGACGACGGACGTCACCTGCGCCCGGTGGGCGCGCAGCGCGTCCGCACCCCCGCGCAGGGTCGACGCGAGCGCGCGCAGCGCCCGGACGTCGGCGCCCCACAAGCCGCTCATGCCGTCTCCTCCCCGCACCTGCGCGTGTCCCCTCACGCGCACGTGTCGACAGCCTCGTCTCGACGGTCGCACGCCGACGCTACGCGGCGCGCACGTCCGCCGCGATGGGGAGCGCTGCCCATCCCGCCCGACGCGACGGGCGTCGTCGCGCGGGACGGGTCGCGGGCGGGCCTCAGCTCAGACGTCGTTCGAGGCGCACGGTGACGGTGTCGCCCACGTCCTTGCCGAGGCGCTTGCGCACGGCCGCGTTGAGCGACAGCATCAGGCCGCCCGCGCCGGTCGGCATCAGCCCGACGTTCCGCAGGGGGACGTCGTCGACGGTCGCGTCGACCCGCACCGACCGCAGGGACCCGAAGATCTCGCGCGCCTCCGGCACCTCGACGCAGGGCCAGGTGTCGCCCTTGACGTCGACGCCGACGGGCGCGGTGAACGTGCGGTCGAGGGGGACGGGATCGAACGGCATGGTGCCTCCGGGGGTCGGGGTGCTGGTCGGGCTGTCGGTCGAGGTGATGACCGTGCGCGCGGCGCGAAGTCGTCGGTCGCCGGGGCGCCGGGGCGCCGGGCGTCAGGATCGCGCGAGGGAGGTGCCCATGCGCTCCACAGCCTCGGTGAGCACGTCGACGCCGGTCGCGAGGTTGAGGCGCACGTGGCCCTCGCCGCCGGGGCCGAACCGGCGCCCGTCCTCCAGCGCGACGCGCGCCCGGTCGAGGAACCAGCCGCGCGGGTCCCGCGCCGGTGCCGGGGCGCCGTCGGAGGAGGGGACGCCGTCGATCCCCCGACAGTCGAGCCACGCGAGGTAGGTCGCCTCGCCGGGGCGGTAGCCGACCTCCGGCAGGTGCTCCGTGAGCAGGTCGGCGAGGAGCCACGCGTTGCGCTCGACGCCCGCGAGCACGGCGTCGAGCCACGCCTCCCCGTGGTCGAGCGCGGCCACGTGCGCGAGCACCGACACGTGCTGCACGCCGTGGCTCGCCTCCTCGGGGATCCGGCGCAGGTCGTCGGCGGCGTCCGGTCCGGCGACGGCCGCCGCCGCCTTGATCCCCGGCAGGTTCCAGGCCTTGGACGCGGAGACGATCGCGACGGCCCGCTCGGAGCCCGGGACGGCGAGGAGCGGGGTGTGGGTCGTCGCCGGGCGGCCGTCGAGGCCCGGGCGGGTGAGCGGCGCGTGGATCTCGTCCGCGACGACGCGCACCCCGTACCGGGCGGCGAGCGCGAGCCCGGCGTCCAGCTCCGCGGGGGTGTGGATCGTCCCGGTGGGATTCTGCGGGTTGCACACGAGCCAGACGGCGCGGCGCCCGCTCCCGGGCCCGCTCCCGTTCGCGGCGACGCCCGTCGCGTCGGCGAACGCGCGCTCGAGCGCGCCGAGGTCGAGCCGCCCGTCGGTGCCCAGCGGCGCGTCGACGACCCGCCGCCCCTCGTTCGCGGTGCACCCGTAGAACGGCGGATAGACGGGTGGGTTCACGACGATCGCGTCGCCCGGTGCCGTGAGCACGCGCAGCACCTCGACGATCGCGAGCATGACGTCGGGCAGGGTGCGCGACGTCGACGCGTCGAACGACCAGCCCCACCGGCGCTCCGCGAACCGCGCGTACGCCTCGCCGTAGGCGGTGCCGACGTCGTACCCGGTGTCGCCCGCGCGCAGGGCCGCGGTGACGGCGTCGACCACGGCCTCGCACGGCGCGACGTCCATCTCCGCGACGAACAGCGGCAGCACGTCGGGGTCGAACGCGCGCCACTTCACCGACGTCCGACGGCGCAGCTCGTCGAGCGTGAGGACGTCCAGGGGTGTGCGCATCGTTCTCCTCCCTCGGTGCCGAACCCGGGACGGCTCCTCAGGAAGCCGTGCGCGTGGGGAGCGACCCCGGGTTCGGCGGGTCGATTCGGCCACCCTAGGTCGTGTCCGGGGCCGCGGGCGTCGGGACCGACTCCTCCGCCGCGGCGTTCGCCGGGCTCGTCGCGAGGACGACGCAGCCGCCCACCGCGGCGAGCGTCGCGAGCACCGCGGGCACGGCCCAGCCCGACCGCACGACGTCGCCCAGCACCGCGAGCCCGACGATCCCGGGCACGAGCACCTCGAGGACGGACACCGTCGCGGCGACGGTGCCGACGGCGCCGCGCTCGAGCGCGCGCAGGTACGCGAGCGCGCCGGCGACGCCGCCGAGCACGATCGCGATCGCCAGCGGCTGGAACACCGTGTCGAGGAGGTCGCCGGACGCGTGGGCCCCGCGCGCGGCCACCGCCGCCACCGAGTACCCGAGGCCGCCGAGCACGGCGAGGAGCACGGGGTGCCCGCGCCGGTACGCGGCGGCCGTGCCCACCGCGACGGCGGCCCCGGCGACGTTCACCCACGTCACGAAGCCTGCCGGCGGGTGCGTCGCGGGCTGCTCCCCCGCCGCGAGCGCGAGCACGACGAGGCCCAGCACGACGACGCCCATCGCCACGAGGTCCGAACGGCGCAGCGTCGCGCCGAGCACGAGCCGCGCGAGCAGCACGACGACGACCAGCGACGCCGCGACGACGGCCTGCACGACGAACAGCGGCAGGTGGTCGAGGGCGAGGAGCGAGAGGAGCCACGCGACGCCGTCGACCACGAGCCCGCCGATGACGAGCGGCTGCGCCACGACCGCGAGGCCGTGCGCCCGGCGCGTCGCGACCGCCTGCATGATGGTGCTCACCGCGTACAGGACGCTCGCGGCGACGGCGGCGAGGAGCGACAGGATCACGAGGTCTCGCCCCCGGCTGCGGCGGCCGGGCCCGGCGGCGCCTCGGGAGCGGGCTCCGCCGGCGCAGAGCCCACCCCGCGCAGGAAGCGGCCGATCAGGGGGATCTCCGTCACCCCCTCGGCGCCGGCCATGACGAGCGCCTGCGCGGCGGCCTGCTCCGCGGAGTCGAGGACGACGTAGCGGCGCGTCCAGCCGGGGTCGAACTTGTCGTTGAACGTCGCGAGCGTCTCTACCTGCGTGCCCTCGGAGAACCTCTTGACGACCGGCCGCACGAGCTGGTCGAGCCGCGAGTCGCGCTCGCCCTCCATGAGCTCCCGCAGGACGGCGAAGTTGAGGCCCAGCCCGCGCTGGCCCCGCGCGACGAGCTCCGCGATCGTCGCGACGATCGTCGCGTCGACGAGGCCGTTCGGCAGGTCGGGGACGTCGAGGCGGCGCCGCATGACGTCGAGCGACCAGCCGTCGATGTCGCTCGCGGGCACCCACTGGCAGAACGCGTCCACGCGCCCCTCGGCGGACCGGGTGACGGAGAGCATGAGCCCGGTGTCGCGCGGGTCGAACAGGCGCGAGAGCGTCATGGAGAACCCGCGCTCGTCCTCGCCGCGCCGGGACTCGTCGCTCATCGCGGCGATCTCGTCGCGCAGCGCGGGGTCGAGGGTCGTGGGGTCGTGGAAGGTCGTCGTGTAGCCGGCGCGTGCGACGCGGTTCACGGCCTGGCGCAGCGACTTGTGGGCCTTGCCCTCGAGCGTGAACGACGGGCAGTCGACGGTCGCCTCGTCGCCGAGGTAGGCCGGGAGCAGGCCCGACGCCTCGTAGACGGGCAGCCACGGCTCCCCCGCCGCGACGACCGCGACCTTCCAGCCGTTGCGCGCGACGTGGTCGAGGAACTCGGCCCAGACGAGCTCGCGCTCGGCCGGCGGGCAGACCGGGTCGGGCGAGACGAGGCACACGCCGTTGCGGACCGAGTGGGCCACGACCCCGTGGCCGACGAAGAACCAGTCCTTGTCGTCGCGCAGGGCGAAGTAGTCGAGCGTGCCGCCCCCGTGCGCCGCCACGACGGCGCGCGCCTTCTCCCGCTCGGCGAGGTGCTCGGCGGGCGTCGCGGGCCGCGGGGCTCGCGGCGAGAGCAGCCACCACAGCACGAGGACCACGAGCACGAGGTTGAGCACGGTCGCGATCCCTGCGAGCACTCGTGCGGCGGCCTCGAGCTCGGCGTCGTCGGCGTCGCGCGCCGCGAGCACCACGGCGACCGCGACCACGACGAGGACGAGCGCGACGCCGATCGCGACGAGGAGCAGCACCGCCCGGCGCACCGCGCGCCGCGTGGGCAGGACGGGGAACGCGCGCCACTGCGTGAGGAGCCACCCGACCGCGAGCAGCACGACGACCGCGGGCAGCGCGTGCCGGTGGTGCACCAGGTGCGCGACCGCCGTCAGGCCCAGCACCGCGCACGTGACGACCCACGAGAGCCGGTGGCCGTTGCGCAGACCCCGCGCCGTGAGGAGCAGCACGACCGCGGCGAGCAGGATGCTCGACGCGCGGCTGCTCGCCTCGACGCCCGGCAGGAAGTCCTGGAAGACGGTCAGCCGCTCCCAGAGCCGCCGCGCGACGAGGCCCGCGAGCGAGAGCACCGCGAGCACCACGACGACGGTCGCGGCGACCCGGCGCACGCGGACCCGGTGCCGCTGGGCAGCGAGCGGGGAGTGCCGCCCCGTCGCGACGAGAGCGTCGTCGGCCCCGGCGGCAGGCGCGGCCCGCGACGCGCCGGACGACGCGCTCGGTGACGGGCTCGGCGACGCGCTCGGTCGGGGGGTCTCGTCGGGCACGCTCCGATCATCCGTCAGGCGTGCCCCGACCGCGCGGGCGGCCGGCCCCGGGCGCTGCCGCGACACGAGCGCGGAGACGCCGCGTCGGGGCGCCCCCGGTCCGGACCGTCAGGCGGTGCGCAGGATCAGGCCTCGTCCCGGGCGGGCGACGACGACCGCGCGCCGCGCGCGTGGGCGGGGCGCTCGTCGTCGTTCACCCAGCGCCAGACGCGCGTCACGACGAACCACGCGACCGCGGCCGCGACGACCACGATCACGATCTTCTGGAGCACGCCGGCGTACTCCTCCACGACGTGCCACTGCTCGCCGAGCGCGTACCCGGCGTAGACGAAGATCGTGTTCCACACGAGGCTGCCCGCCGCGGACAGGCCGAGGAACTTCCACAACGGCATGCGCTCGACCCCGGCCGGGATCGAGATGAGGCTGCGGAAGATCGGGATGAAGCGACCGAAGAAGACGGTCGCGCCGCCGTGCTTGAGGAAGAACTGCTCGGTGCGGTCGACGTCCGCGACCTTGACGAGCGGCAGGCGCTCCGCCACCCAGCGCGTGCGCTCGCGCCCGACGAGCGCCCCGACGAGGTACAGCGCCAGCGCCCCGACGACCGACCCGGCCGTCGTCCACACGATCGCCTCGACGAGCCCGAAGCTGCCCTGGCTCGCGGTGAAGCCCGCGAGCGGCAGGATGATCTCGCTCGGCAGGGGCGGGAACAGGTTCTCGAGCGCGATCGCGATCGCCGCGCCGACGGGCCCCAGCGTCTCCATGAGGTTCACAGCCCAGCCGGCGACGCCGTCGAGCGCGGGCTCCGCCGTCGACGCGGCGGGCAGGGCGGCCGAGAGGGCGGTCGAGAGTCCGGAGGGCATGGTCCCCGAGCCTAGGCGAGCGTCGGGACCCCGCTGGGCCGATGCGGGCGAGACCGTGTGGAGGTCTCGTGCGAAGCCGCCCGGACGGACCCTGCCCGGCCCGCGTCAGCCGCGCACCAGCGCGTCGATCCTCCGGACCGGGTCCCAGGCGCCCGCCTCGCCGTTGGAGACGACGACGACCGTCACGCCCGGCGCCCCGGCCGGCGGGAGACCGTCCGGGACGGATCCGCCCGCGTCCGGGTAGTGACGGAGCATCGCGCTCGACCCGGTGTTGATCCCCTCCTTGTACGCGGAGCGCACGGACCCGTCGGCGAGCAGCTCGAACTCGAGCCCGAACCCGTAGTGCACGCTCGCCGCGCGCTCGACGCCCTCGGCGTCCTTGTCGTCCGTCTCGTCCGTGTCGCCGTCGTCGTGCTTGACCTGCGGCGTGAGGAACGCGCGCGTGAGGTCGGGCGGCAGGAGCTCGCCGCCGCGGACCGCCGCCCAGAACCGGGCGAGGTCGCGCGCGGTGACGTGCGCGCCGCCGTCGGGCGAGCCGACGGGCGGGTAGGAGTAGATGTTCTGCCGCCAGCCGGTGACGGGCCCCTCGTCGTCCGGGCCCTCGCGGACGGGCTCCCAGCCCTCCGCGACGTCGGGCTCGGCCTCGTCCATGCGGAAGAACCCGGAGCGGTCCATGCCGGCGCGCGCGAAGACGTGCTCGCGGACGTACCCGCGGTAGGTCGTCCCGGTGACCTTCTCCAGCGCGAGCCCCGCGAGGACGAACCCGACGTTGCAGTACCGGCAGCCCTCCCCCGGCGGGAAGTTCGGCTCCTTGTGGACGAAGCCGGGGAGGAAGTCGGCCGTGCGCGTCACGGAGTAGCTCGGCCGGTCGACCCACAGCGCCTCGTACGACTCGCCCGCCTCCTCGTCGGCGTCGTCGGCGATGCCCGAGGTGTGCGTGAGCAGGTGCCGGAGCGTCACCTCGCGCGGGATCGTCGTGCCCGCGAGGTCGACGTGGTCGTGGATGCGGTCGTCGAGCCCGAGCCGCCCTTCCCCGACCTGCTGGAGCACCGCGACGGCGGTGAACAGCTTGGTCACGGACGCGACGTCGAACCGCGTGCTCGTACGGACCGGGACGCCCCAGCGCCGGGACGCGACGCCGTACGCGCGCTCGAAGAGCACGTCGCCGTCGCGCTCGATCCGCACGACGCCGGAGAACGCGTCGGCGTCGGCCGCCGCCCGCAGGTGGGTGTCGAGGGCGGCCAGGGCGTCGTCGTCGAGCACGGTCATGCCTCGACGGTAGGCGGGCTGCACCCGGGGCGGCCAGGTCTTTGCGGTCGCCGGTGGCGGGCGCAGCCCCTGGGAGCGCTGTCAGGGTACGGTCGCGGCATGGCGACCTCGACGACGACTCCTGCGCTCGGCGTGATCCTGCCGCGCGAGCTGCCCGCCGACCAGATCGTGCCGTTCGCGCGCCGCGCCGAGGAGGTGGGTCTGGACGAGGTGTGGGTCGTCGAGGACCTCACCTTCCACGGCGGGATCGCGCAGGCGGCGACCGTCCTGGCGACGACGCAGCGCCTCACCGTGGGCATCGGGATCCTCCCCGCCGCGACGCGCGCGCCGTCGACCGCCGCGATGGAGGCCGCGACGCTCGCCGCCCTGCACCCGGGCCGCCTGCACCTGGGGATCGGGCACGGCATGCCCGCGTGGATGCGGCAGATCGGCGTTTGGCCCACGAGCCCGCTCGCGATGCTCGAGGAGACGACGTCGGCCGTGCGCGCGCTGCTGCACGGCGAGCGCGTCACGGTCTCGGGCCGGTACGTGACGGTCGACGACGTCGCGCTGCACGCCCCGCCCGCCTCGCCGCCGCCCGTGCTTGCCGGGGTGCGCGGCCCGCGCTCCCTCGAGGTCTCCGGCCGCGTCGCCGACGGGACGATCCTCGACATGCCCGTGACGCCCGAGTACCTGGCCGTCGCGCGCGCCGCTGTCGACGCCGGGCGGGCGAGCGCGGGCGACGCCGCCCCGCCGGAGCACCGCGTCGTCGCGTTCTCGCTCGGCGCGGTGCACGACGACGTCGCGACCGCCCGCGCGATCGTCCGGCCGAGCCTCGCCGTCCTGGGCGAGGCGGACTGGTCGGCGCAGATCGACCCGCTGCCGTTCGCCGACGACTTCCGCGCCCTGCGCGACGCGAGCGACACCCCCGAGGCGTTCGCCGCCGCGATGCCGGACGCGTGGGTCGACGCGCTCGCCGTCGTCGGTCCGCCGGACGCCTTCCGCGCCCGGCTCGCCGAGCTCGGCGCGGGCGGGGTGTCGAGCGTCGTGCTCGTCGCGACGAGCCCGGACCCGGCCCGCCCGGACGACCCCTTCGCGGCACTCGACGCGCTGGAGGCCGTGGCGGGTGATAGCTGACGCCCGGACCGGCAGGCTCAGGCGCTGCGCTTGGTGATCTGGTTCTTCAGCTTGAACGTGGCGACGGCGATGCCTTTGACGAACGTGACGAGGTCCAGCGAGTTCTCGTTCGTGGTGCTGTACTGCACCTGCCGGGTGACGGTGAACCGGTTCTGCGCATGGGAGTGCCGCAGCAGCGGCATTCTCCGCGGAGGCAACGGATAGCAGACCTCGACGTGGTACGCCCGGTGCAGGACCCCGTCACGCGGGATGGCGACCACGCCGCGGCGGGTGATCTCGCCCTGCAGGCGAGAGGGGAACCCGTGCCGCGCGGTGGACGAGAACGGCCCGGACAGGTCCAGGGCATCCCGCACCTGGGGCTGTGTGTCGGCGAGGAACGGGTCGAACCGAGCGACGTCGAGCGCATAGGCACCATTCACATCCTGCGGGTCGCCCTGCGTCCAGCCCCCGTACGGCTCATTTGAGATCATTCCGCAACGATCGCGCTCCCCCAGCAACTCCTCGTCGAGCCTGCTCATCCCGCTCCCCCCTCCGCGGCTGGGCGGCGCCCCATACTCGCAGGTGGAAACCCAGCCGGTCACGGGTCCAGCCGGTCACAGCGCTCGAGTCATCCGTGGTGGTCGGCCCCGAACTCATACTTCACCTTGAGATCGTGCCCCCAAGCGTAGTCGCCCGTTAGTCTCTGCACCCGCCCGAGGACAACGCCCGGTGAGACACCGATCTGCCGGGCGATCTCTCTGACAGCCGCTTTGCTGCGATTGCGTGGGAGCGCCTCGGCGGCACCAGGCGGGATGAGCAGGTCCGCGGCAAACTGGTTGGCCTCGTGCTCGGCAGAGTCTTCGTCCGTGTTCACGTACAACCCACTATGCGGGTGCAGGAGAACGTGGCCAAGCTCGTGGAACACCGTGAACCAGAGCTGATCGTCCGACTTGCCGCGGAGTGAGAGCTGGACGATCGGACGCCCCTGCAACCAACGAGTCGCACCATAGGCGCCCAGGCCCGGGACCGGTGGGACATAGCAGAGCGCGACCCCGACTGTCGCCAGCATCGCGCGAGCCCGTTCCGGCGCATCGCGGGGTTCGAGCGACAGAGCGCGCAGCGGCAGAAGCAGGGCTTCGAGACGCGCGGCATCGAAGGGCGGCAGATCGTCGAGATCGACCCACCGTTCGCCGACCGTCAGCCAGGTGGCCAGGTGCTCGGAGCACGCACTGCGCGTCGCCGCCTTGCGGTACGCGACCGCGCTCTGCGCCCACGAGTGGTCCCAGGCATCCAGGTCTGCCACCTTGAAGAACCGTGCGAGCTGGCGGACCGTGCCGGCCTTGTCCCGGGCTGGAGCGTCGATGAAGCCGAGTCGGCGGAGGTAGGACAGCGGGAATGCCGTGGCGCGCGCATGCTGGCCGGTGAGCACGGCGTCGACCGCCAGGCGAGCCCTGTCCTCCTGGTAGAGGGCTTCGAGCTGGTTCCACCGTCGCGCAGGGACACCGGTCACGTTCTCCAGCCCGATAGCCAGCTCGTGCGAGAGCGTCACCTTGCCTCGTAGAAGCTCGCTGACGTGCTTGCGGGAGACTCCGAGACGCCGAGAGAGCTCAGCGGCGTTGATGCCGTTCTCCTCGAGCCACTCCTGGATGAACTCGCCGGTCGGAACGGCGTAATTCGGCTGTGCAGTCATGGCGCCCCTCCCCTGGGTCATCACTAGTGGTAGTCCTCGAGCCGGACGACGACGACGGACGTCGAGTCGGCGCCGGCCACTTCGACGATGAGCCGCCAGTTTGCGGAGACCCGTGCCGACCACGTGCCTCGCCTGTCGCCGGTGAGCTGCTCCCACCTGCCTGGCCCGTCGAGGACGTCAGCCATCGTCTCAGCAGAGCGCAGCTCGGCGAGCCTTCTCCTCAGTGCCTTCGCGACCTCAGCCCCCACCTCCTTGCGCATCGCGCGCTCGTCGGTGCAGACCCGCTCGAAGTGCGCGCTGGCGTACGTCACCTCAAGCATAGCAAACCCCGTTACCACATCGGTAACACCCCTGCTCCACCCTGCCTCCTGCCTCGCTGGCGCGATCGGACCCGGACCAGGATGACACACAGCCGGTCGATTCTGTGGAGAGTCGACGGAACTGGTGCTGTAACTGCCGATGATGCGTAGGCTTGGTGCATGCTGATCCGGTTCGAGGTCGAGAACTTCCGGTCGATCCATACCCCCGTCCAGTTGTCGATGGTTGCGATCGACCGTGACCGCCCGGGTGCTCGCGAGCACGCCGCGCTGGGCGAGAGTCTCGTGACGCTCGCCGGTATCTACGGCCCGAACGCCTCTGGCAAGTCGAGCGTCGTGCAGGCCCTCGCCTGGCTCCGCGCGGCCGTTCTTTTCTCGCTACGCGGATGGGAGGATTCGATCCCCGTCGAGCAGTTCGCGTTCACGGACCAGACGGACCGCGTCACGTCTTTCACCCTCGACCTCGAGTCGAACGGAATTCGCTACGAGTACCTCCTGGAACTCACGCCGGACGCGGTTCAGTACGAGGCGTTGTTCGAGTACCCCAAGAAGCGGTCGCGGCGTATCTTCGAGCGCGAGGGCAACGACCTCGAGGTCCCCCGCGGGGCAACGCAACTCTCCGCAGTTCGGCAGTTGCTCACTGAACGCACGTTGACGCTGTCCCTGATGCGCCGGTTCGACGTTGATGCCGTAGCACCGGTAACCGAGGCGATCTCACGCCTGCAAGTGCATGGAGTCAGAGCCGGATTCCGCCAAGGCCCTCGCGACTTCCGCGGCTACACGTACGGAGTTGGCGCGCGCGCCGCGGAGAGCGTGTTCAACGCTGGGCGAGCGGTCGCCCAACCCTCACTCTTCGGGGACGACGAGGAAATGTTTACCAGCAGGCGAGCACGGGCGGTGTCCCTTCTCCGGTTGGCGGATCTGGGTGTCGACGACGTTGTCTACATCGAAGAAACGGTCACCTACGAGGACGGTGACTCCCGGACTAGGCGACGGCCGACACTCCTACATCGCGCCGGCAACGATCGTCGACCGTTAGAGTTTTCCGAGGAGTCAGCAGGAACTCAAGCTTGGTTCCATCTCATCCCCTCGATTCTTCACGCCCTAGAACGCGGGTCGATCGTGGTGTTTGACGAACTCGACGCGAGCCTTCACCCGACCCTCTCCGCAGAGTTGCTGCGACTATTCCGCGAGCCAGCCACAAACCCGCATGGCGCCCAACTAGTCTTCACCTCTCACGACACGAGTCTGCTAAACGAGCTCAACCGCGACGAGGTGTGGTTGACGGAAAAGCGACCGGATGGGTCTACACGTCTTGGCGCACTCTCGAACTTCGCCGGAGAGCGAGTACGCACGTCACAGAATCTCGCTCGCGGCTACCTGGGGGGACGCTTCGGCGGGCTGCCCGACGTCGACCACACTGATTTTCTGCGCACTCTCGGTCTGATCGGCTGACGCGGGTGGCGGGTCGACGCAGGAGGCCGAGCAAGCCGCTACGCCGTTCGGCGGGCGCGCGAGCCGAGCGGCGAACGATAGTGGTGCTGTGCGAGGGCAAGGTCTCCGAACCTGCCTACGTTCGTGGGCTCAAGCGCGTGCCGGAGATCGGCGGTCGTACCGCACTCACGATCGAACTCGCTCCTGAGCGCGACGTACCGCTCCCACTCGTGCAAGCGGCGATCCCGTACACGAGCCGCGAGGAGGTGGACGAGGTGTGGTGCTTGTTCGACGTCGAACACCCGCACCAGCATCCGCATCTTGACGAAGCACTACGTCTCGCGGAGGCGTACGGGATCCGGGTGGCGGTCTCCAACCCGTGCTTCGAGGTTTGGCTCGTGCTGCACCACCGGGACTGGAACCGCCCCGGTACGACGACACATGATGCGGAGACCGCGGCCAATGCCTGCCACGGCGTCAATGGCAAAGCCCTCGATCCCGCGGTGATCCTCCCGCTACGGCACGACGCCGCTCGACGTGCCCGCGCACTCGACACGCGGCACGAAAGGGACGGGACGCCATTCCCTCGCAACAACCCTTCCTCGGGGATGCACCGATTCCTGGACGCCGTGGAATCGCGCGAGGCTTGACCCGATGAACTCCCGGCGCTACGCGTGCGCTCCCAGATGGACGTTCGGGTATCGGTCCGCGGCGGTCGAATCGCTATCTTTGTTGGCCAGGTCAGATGCACCCAACGGTGCAGCGAACCCCTCGGCGGGGTCGATCGGTGGTAGCACGGCCGCGATCGAACTCACGTTGACCTGTCAAGTCACCACATCCGACTTTAAGCCGCGTTCGGAACTCCTCGAGCGACGTGATCTCGCGGCGGACGACGTGGATCTGCCGATCGATCCGTGCAGTCCTCGCCTCGATCCGCGCGACGATCTCTCGCTGCTCCTCGATGGGCGGCAGGGGAATCAGGAGTTCACCGATCGTGCCCTGGCCTACGTTCTGCATGGAATGGCCCGCGCCGGTGGCTCCAACTCGATCTGTGCACGGGACGAGCGCGTGCGGAACACTGCAGCGACGACGCACACCCTCTCCCAGCCGTGGCGCACGCGGCTCAGTAGCGCCAGGCGCGCATGTCCTCCTGGTACGTGCGCTGCACCGTCGGGGAGAGCAGGGTCGACGGCGGCAGGTCGCGCGGCGGATTGTCGGCGGGCAGGTGCGTGGTCGCGGCGAGCGACGCAGCGTCGTGGAACCGCAGGCCCTCGGGAAGCGGCGTGCGCGCGAAGAGCCCGGGGACGTCGTCGGGCGCCCCGGCCCCGCCAACCGCCCCGTCCTCGGGGAGGGAGAGCGCGAAGCCCCACTCGCCGAACGACGGGACGTTGATCGTGAGCGGCACGACCGCCCGGTCGGGCGCCGCGGCGCGGACGGTGGACACGACCTGCCAGAACGCGTCCGGCGTGAAGTACGACGACGTCGCCTGGGTCGCGAACGCGCCGCCCGGCCGCAGGTGCGCGGCGACCATGCCGTAGAACTCCTGCGAGTACAGCTTGGCGACCCGCTCGGTGGACGGGTCCACGAGGTCGACGAGCACGACGTCGAACGCCTGCGGGGTGTCCTCGACCCAGCGGAAGGCGTCGGCGTTGACGACCGTCACGCGCGGGTCGTCGAGCGCGTGCTCGTTGAGGTCGGTGAGGAGCCGGTTCTCGCGCGCGAGGTCGGTGACCGCGGGGTCGAGGTCGACGAGCGTGACCTCCCGCACCGAGTCGTACCGCAGCACCTCGCGTGCGAGGAGTCCGTCGCCGCCGCCGAGGATCGCGACGGACGCGGGCGCGGCCACGGACGTCATCGCCGCGTGCGCGAGGGTCTCGTGGTAGCGGGCCTCGTCGACGGACGAGAACTGGAGCTGGTTGTCCAGGTAGAGCCGGGTGTCTCCGCGGTACTCGGTGACGACGACCTGCTGGTACGCGCTGCGCTCCTGCGCCACGACCGGGTCCTGGTACATCCCGGCGCTGATGCGCGTCTCGAGCCACGTGGACGCGGCGAACCCCGCGAGGAGGACGGCGAGCGTCACGCCGGCGAGGACGGTCCAGCGCGGCGGGTGGCCCATGCGCGCGAGCATGAAGGCCGCGACGGCGACGTTGAGCACGGCGACGGCGAACGCGGTGCGGACGAGCCCGAGGTACGGCAGCAGGAGGAACGGGAACAGCAGCGACGCCGCGAGCGCCCCGAAGTAGTCGAGCGCGAGCACCTTCGACAGGAGCGAGACGGACCCCTCGCTCCCCCGCTCCTTGAGCACCGCGACGAGCAGCGGGATCTCGACGCCGATCGCCGTGCCGATCGCGAGCGACAGGATCACGAACACGACCCACGCGAGCTCGGTCGACGCGTACGCCCAGAACAGCGCGAGCACCGACGTCCCGCCGAGGAGCGAGAGCACGAGCTCGTTGCGGACGAAGCTCAGGCCCGCGGTGCGCTGGAGCCGCGGCGCGAGGAGCGAGCCGAGGCCCATGCCGAACAGCGTGAGCCCCGTCGCGACGGAGAACGCGACGACGGAGTCGCCGAACAGGTACGACGCCGCCGTCCCGAGGATGAGCTCGTAGACGAGGCCGCCGACGGCGACGAGCAGCGCGGCGGCGAACACCGTCGGTCGGTCCATGCGGTGCGCGCGCCCGGCGCGGCCGGCCGCGGGGGCGACGCCGTCCTCGGGGGCCGCGGGCGCGCGGGGCGGGAGCTGTTCCTGGTCGAGCACGGTCAGGAGCTGATCGTCCCCGCGATGATGAGGCCGATCGCGACGGCGAGGCCCGCGATCATCACGCCGAACGCGACGTTGTGCTCGTCGACGAGCTCGCGGTGCAGGTTGAGCCGGAACACCTTGTTGGCGACGACGAGCGTGACGAGCAGCAGGACGATGCCGAGCGCCGAGTACAGGATGGTCGAGAAGAAGGACCAGAGGAACGCCAGCGGGGCGGCGGCGGTTGCGATCACGGTGTCTCCCGGAGTCAGGTCGTGGGGCGGTCGGGTGCGTCGGGCAGGAACGGCGGTCGGCGGCCGGGCACGGCGTCCCGCCCGCAAGGGCCTCCGACGGTCGGGCGGGTCACTTGCCGAGACCCCCGCCACCGCCGCCGTACACGGTGCGGCGCACGCACGTGCTGCCCTGCTCGGTGGTGGTCACTTGGCCTGAGGGCGCGACGGTCTCGACGGTGCGGGGCGTGCACGCCCCGTCGCCGGACGCGGCCCGCGCCGTGCACGACGCGAAGAGCCCGACGAGCACGACGCCGGCGACCGCGAGGGCCACGAACCGTCCCCCGGGGAGCGTGCGCGGCGCGACGCGACGACCGAAGAGCCGGCGCTGCTCGGCGGCGTCGAGGCGCCGGCCGCGGTAGACGGCGGTCACGGGACCGAGCGGGCCGGTCGTGCGCTCGATCGAGACGATCGTCCCGTGGGCCGAGAGGTCGACGTACTCGACCTGCTGCCCCACGACGAACGGCTCGGCGAACTGCCCCTCGACGTGCTCGACACGACCCGTGCCGCGCTCGCGCACGACGAGCGAGTGCTGCCGGCCGTCGAGGCGCAGGGCGAGCGTGCGCCCGGTGTGCAGCGCGGAGAGGTCGACCACGGGCGGCCACGCCTCGGTCGGGTGCAGCAGCGTGACGTCGCGGGTGTCGTGGTCGTACTCGACCCAGACGTCCGAGCCGTCGTGGCCGAGGAGCTGCCACTCCTCCCACGTGAACGTGGTGCCGCCGTGCACGGTCGACAGGACGGCGACGGCGCGCGGCGTGGCGCGCTGGGGCGGCGTGCCGACGAGGTCCTCGCCGACCCGCATCGCGAGCCGCGGTCGGGTCCGGCTCACACGAGGCTCCGCACGGCGACGTCGGCCGCGCCCAGCGCGTCGGCGAGCAGGGTGCGCACGTCGTCGGTGAACGTGGCGGACGCCGGGGCGCGGCAGGTCGTGAGCGTCACGTAGGCGGTGCCGTGCTCGGGCCACGTGTGCACGGCGAGGTGGGACTCGGCGAGGAGGATCACGACGCTCGTGCCCTGCGGCTCGAAGCGGTGGGAGGCCTCCCCGAGCGGCGTCATGCCCGCGTGGCGGACGATCGCGTCGAGGCACCGGCGGACGGTCGGGTCGTCGTCGAGCAGCGCCGGGTCCGCGCCCGTCACGTCGAAGACGTGGACGAGGTTGCGCTGCACGCCCGCTCCCCCTGTCGCGCTCCTCGGTCCGTGGGCCGCACGCGGGTGAGCGGCCCGCGGTCCGGTGGCCGCGCCGTCGGGCCGCGCACACCTTAGCCGACCGACGGAGCGGCGGTCCGCTCAGTCCGGGCGTCGCCACCGGTCCCTACACGAGTCAGGTCCGCACCCACGACGTGGAGGTCATCATGGCCGCTCAGCTCAGCCCCTACCTGAACTTCGACGGCGACGCCCGCGAGGCCGTCGAGTTCTACGGTACCGTCTTCGGCGTCGCGCCGGACATCAGCACCTACGACTCGATCGGGCCCGTCGACGATCCCGCGCAGGCCACGAAGGTCATGCACTCCCAGCTCCCCATCGAGGGCGTCGGGACGCTCATGGCGTCCGACGTGCCGCCGGGGACGACGCTCACGGACCACGCGTCGGTCGCGCTGTTCGGCGGCCCCGACGACCGCGAGCGCCTCCGTGCGTGGTTCGCCGCGCTCTCCGACGGCGCGCGGGAGGTCATGGCGATGGAGACCGCGCCGTGGGGAGACGAGTTCGGCATGCTCACCGACCGGTTCGGCGTCGGGTGGCTGGTGAACGTCTCCGGGCCCACCACGGCCTGACGTGATTCCCTCGGCAGAGCCGGCCGCTCACACCGGGACCGGGCGAGCGTCACGACGTCGTCGTGGAGGGCCGAGAGCTCGCGGTGACGAGATCCCATGCTCGGCCGCTCAGGCGGTCGTGAGCTCGGCGCGGCGCGGTGGGTTGGCGCCGGCGCGCGAGACGGTGACGGCGGCGACGGCGGCGCAGCGCTCGAGGAGGCGGGTGAGCGTGGCGGTGTCGACGGCGCGCAGGGCGTCGCGGCGGTCGGCGCCGAGCAGGCCGGCGTCCCAGAGCCCGTCCAGGAGCGCGCCCATGAAGGAGTCGCCCGCGCCGACGGTGTCCACGACCTCGACCCGCGGGGCCGTGACGCGCTGCTCGCCTGCCGCGGTCAGGGCGAGGGCGCCCTCGCCGCCGTAGGTGACGACGACGAGCGCGGGGCCGAGCGCGAGCCAGTCGCGCGCGACCGCGACGGGGTCCGTCCCGGGCACGAGCCAGGCGAGGTCCTCGTCGCTGACCTTGACGACGTCGGCGAGCGCGACGAGCGCCTCGATCCGGGCGCGGGCGTCGGCGGGGTCGCCCATGAGCGCGGGGCGGGCGTTGGGGTCGTAGGTGATCGTGGCGG